>NZ_ATYG01000010.1:0-83950 GCF_000427565.1 Carboxydothermus ferrireducens DSM 11255 | reverse complement strand
TGGAAGAAGGACAGGCCCAGCTCTTCTCGAAAGTTTCTTCCCTGGAAGAAGGACAGTCACAAATTACCTCTCGTCTTGATAAACTTGAAACTCGTTTAGAAAATGAAGTTATTGATAAAATCCGTATCTTGTTTGATGCCCGCGAAGTCCAGAATGACATCAATGAGAAAATTTTAGCAACATTAAATCGCATTGAAGCAAAAGTGGATGTCCTCCAGCTGGAAACGGCAAACATCAGGAGAATAAAATAAGGGTTCCGGCACCAACTAAAAGCTCCGGAACCCTTTCCTTCTTCTGGAGCGGGAAACGGGATTCGAACCCGCGACCCTCGGCTTGGGAAGCCGATGCTCTACCCCTGAGCTACTCCCGCAGGATGGTGACCCCACCGGGATTCGAACCCGGGTTACCGCCTTGAAAGGGCGGTGTCTTAACCACTTGACCATGGGGCCAAAATAAAATGGTGAGCCATGGAGGACTCGAACCTCCGACACCCTGATTAAAAGTCAGGTGCTCTACCAACTGAGCTAATGGCTCATCCATGCAAAAATTATATTACAATAAATCATTCACACTGTCAACAACTTTTATCAAGAATTTATACTGTTAATTATTAACAACGAAGAGTAGCCACCATTCGGCCTTTATTGGTTAATAATTTGAGTGCATCCAAAGGTGATTTTACGACAATATCAGCGTTTAGTAAGGCTTCAATACTGGCCCCTTCTTCTTCGATAACTAAAATCCCTAAAGCCGCTTCCTTTAACATTAGTCGGTCATTGTAACCATTACCAATAGCCACCGTCTTTTCCGCCCCAAGTTTTTTTATAAACTCAAGTTTTTCTGGGGCACCGGGATCCCCCACTATCACCACTTCCACATAAGGAAGAAGAGATAGCTCTTCCTTTACCTTACCAAAGGTATCGCGGGTTAAAACGTAAATTTTTAAATTCTTACTTAGCTCTTCCAAAAGTTCTTTCACCCCGGGCAATAGCTTTCCGTCAACGGCAACTGTACCATTATAGTCCATTACCAAATACGATAAATTTAAAGTAAATCTTCCCGGAATCTCGATGGTTAACATTATCCTTCTCTCCTGTTTTCCAGTATATATTTTTCTAAATAAGATTCATAAAGAGTCCATAATCGATTGGTTACCGAATAGTCATGGAATTCCCGCTGGTCGAGCTGACCTACGGGAATAATCCCCCGCACCGAATTGGTAAAAAATATTTCCGTTGCCCCTAATATTTCTTCGGCGGGATATTTACCTTCCGATACCGGAATACCGGCTACTCGGGCCAGTTCTAAAATAAGCTCCCGGGCAATTCCGGGTAAAACCAGATTTTTCTCCGGGGTTTTCAATACCCCATTTTTAACCCAGAAAAGATTCGCCATACTGCCTTCAGCCAAATAACCTTCCAAAGTAAGCCGGATACCTTCCATAATACCTTTTTTCTGACATTCTTTAGCCGCTAACACCTGGGGAAGCTGGTTTAAAGTTTTAATCTGTCCTATAACCAGTTTAGGCGGTAATACCGGAACCGAAAGAAAAGAGGTTTTTATTGGCTTAAATTCCCTTGAAGGCAGGGAAGACAAACTCATTAAAACCGTTGGCTCTAAATCCTTAGCGGGCAAAAGCCCCCGCTCTCCTACTCCGCGGCTTACGATAATTTTTAAAACCCCGTTAACCACATTATTTTCTTTAAGATACTCCCTTATCTTCGCTATCAATTGTTCCTTACTATAAGGTAACTTTATTTCTAATAATTGCAACCCCAAAAATAGCCTTTGGAGATGCTTTTCCAGTAAAAACGGTACTCCGGAAAAAACGCCAATTGTCTCAAAAACTCCATCACCATAGGAAAATCCCCGGTCAAAAGGGGATATTGCCGCCTTTTCCCGGGGAAGAATTTTGCCGCAAATAAACACCTTATCCATTTTTAAAAAACCTGATCTAAAATAATAGTTTGATCCCGGCGGGTTCCCACCGAAATAATTTTAATGGGAACACCGGTAATCTCCTCAATTTTTCTTAAGTAGTTTCTGGCGTTTTCCGGAAGATCGGTAAGCTTCCTGGCTCCGGTAATATCTTCACTCCACCCCGGAAGCTCCTCATAAACCGGTTCACACTGGGACAACTCTTTTAAACTGGCAGGAAATTCATTTATTATCTTTCCATTGAACCGGTACCCTACCGCTATTTTTATGGTTTTTAGCCCGGTTAAAACATCAAGCTTGGTAACCGCAAGTCCGGATAAACCGTTTACCCTGGCGGCATAGCGTGCAATTACCCCGTCAAACCAGCCGCAGCGGCGGGGTCGTCCGGTGGTAGTGCCAAATTCGTACCCCTGTTTTCTTAAAAACTCGCCGGTTTCATCTAACAGCTCGGTAGGAAAGGGACCACTTCCTACCCGCGTGGTGTAGGCCTTTACCACACCAATTACTTCATGAATTTTTGTTGGTCCAATACCTGCACCAATACACGCAGCCCCCGCCACCGGATGGCTGGAAGTAACATAGGGATAGGTTCCATGGTCTAAATCTAAAAGGGTCCCCTGAGCTCCTTCAAAGAGAACTTTTTGACCGCTTTCAATAGCATCGTTAATCAACCGGGAAGTATCGGTAGCGTAAGGCCTAATAATTTCCGCATATTCTAAATACTCGTGGTAGAGTTCATCATAGGAAAACCCTTCTACCCCATAAATTTTTTCCAAAAGATTATTTTTTTCTTTTAAATTTAAAGCCAGTTTCTCCGCAAATAGTTCCTTATCTAAAAGGTCACATACCCTGATCCCTGTCCTTGCCGCTTTATCCCGGTAAGCGGGACCAATACCCCGTTTGGTTGTACCTATTTTGTTTTCCCCTTTATCTTCCTCTTCCAGCTCATCGAGTTTCTTGTGGTAGGGCATAATAAGATGAGCCCGCAAGCTTATCTTTAAGTTAGCGGTTGTAACCCCCCGCTGTCTAAGGTATTCCAATTCTTCTTTTAAAACTTTAGGATCAATTACCACTCCGTTACCGATAACACAAATTTTTTCAGGGTATAAAATCCCCGAGGGAATGAGATGAAGCTTAAAGGAATTTTCCCCTACCACAACGGTATGTCCGGCATTATTTCCTCCCTGGTAACGAACCACCAGGTCAGCTTTTTCTGCCAGAAAGTCAGTAATCTTTCCTTTCCCTTCGTCCCCCCACTGGGTTCCAATTAAAACTACAGTTGTCAACTATAAACTCCCCCTTAAAGGCGTCTTGCCAGCTCACGGCCAATAAGTACTCCCGAAGCAGAAGCCTGAATAAGTCCCCGGGTTACCCCTGCACCGTCGCCGGCAGCAAAAAGATTTTGAATTTTAGTTTCCAAAACTGGACTCAATTCTAAGCGTGAAGAGTAAAACTTTACTTCTACTCCGTAAAGCAAGGTATTTCTATTAAATACTCCAGGAGCAATTTTGTCCAAAGCTTGAAGCATTTCTACCAAAGCCATTAAATGGCGGTAGGGAAAGACCAAACTTAAGTCTCCCGGAGTAGCATCTTCCAGGGTCGGCCGCACCAAACCTTTTTTGAGCCGTTCCTCGGTAGTCCGGCGACCGTCCATTAAATCCCCCAGCCGCTGTACTAATACCCCACCTCCTAATAGGTTAGCAAGCCGGGCAATGTACTTGCCGTAGGCAATAGGTTCTTTAAAGGGATGGGTGAAAGTTTTGCTGACAAGCAGGGCAAAGTTGGTGTTTTCCGTTTTCTTGTGGGCATGAGAATGACCGTTAACGGTAATAATCCCATCGTTGTTTTCCTGTACTACTTCGCCGTAGGGATTCATGCAAAAGGTTCTTACTTTATCTTCAAAAGTTTTCGAGTAGTAAATAAACTTTGATTCATACACCACTTTGGTAATTGGCTCCAGTACTACCGCGGGCAGCTCAACCCGCACCCCGATATCTACGGGGTTAACGGCCGTTTTAAGCCCAAGCTTTAAAGACTCTTTTAAAAGCCATTCAGCCCCTTCCCGGCCAGGAGCAACAATCACAGCCTCACCTTCATAATATTCGCCGGAAGTGGTCTGAACTCCTTTTACTTTCCCGTGATCAGCTATAATTTCTGCTACCGGAGTATTGGTAGCAATATCCACCCCCCGCCGCAAAAGCTCTTCTTTCATTGCGGCAACTATTTCTAAAGCACGACCGGTTCCCAGGTGGCGAATAGGCGCCGGAACCAACCTTAAATCGGCTAAGATCGCTCTCTTTTGGATTTCCCGTATTTCCTCTTCCCGGTCTATACCATAAACCTCGTTCGGAGCGCCAAATTTAAGATATATATTATCAACGTATTTTATGAGCTTGTTTAATTCCTTTTCGCCAATGTACTCACCCAGATGTCCCCCCACTTCGGTGGACAGGGTAAGCTTTCCATCGGAAACCGCTCCAGCCCCGCCCCAACCGGTTACAATCGCGCAGGGCTTGCAATTAATACACGGTATGCCCCTTTCTTTTGAGGGACAAATCCTTTTATTAACGTCAGGGCCTTTTTCCAAAATAAGCACTTTCGCTTCGGGTTTCAGCGAGGTAATCTCCAGGGCGGCAAAAATTCCCGCCGGACCTGCCCCGACAATTATCACATCATACTTTTTCATCAAAATTACACCTCCTTCAAAACCCAATTTATGATAGCAGTTAGGTATCAATGTGTCAAGAAAAAAGGGGCTTATAAAGCCCCTTTTTACATGTATACTTTATTAAAAAACAGCTACAAGATACTTAAGTGCTGTTAATAATATTATTCCTGGTAAATCCAAAACACCTGCAATCACCACAGTTACCGGATTTATCGGTAAATGCCAGCCAATTTTATCACCGATTAAATTAAATACCCCAAGTAAAATAAAGCCAATAACAAGCCAAAAAAAGATTTTTTTAAGCACCAAACCCAAAAGCTCCACCGGATATCCCCCCGGTAATACTTATGAAGCTTTTGGACAACTTATTCCAAAACTCTTCGACCTTCTAAGGCTTTTCGGATAGTTAATTCATCGGCATACTCAATATCGCTTCCCACCGGTAAACCGTGGGCAATTCTCGTTACTTTAAAATTTAAGGGTTTTAAAAGGGATGCTAAATACATGGCCGTTGCTTCCCCTTCAACGGTGGGATTAGTGGCAATTATTATTTCCTCCA
This sequence comes from Carboxydothermus ferrireducens DSM 11255, assembly GCF_000427565.1. NCBI lineage: Bacteria > Bacillati > Bacillota > Clostridia > Thermoanaerobacterales > Thermoanaerobacteraceae > Carboxydothermus > Carboxydothermus ferrireducens. The sequence goes on along the minus strand of NZ_ATYG01000010.1, from coordinate 78,785 downwards.
CCGGCTCCCGGGAAAGCCTCAATAACAACTCCCTTACCTTTAAATCTTCCGGCCCTATCCCTTTAATTGGCGATAAAACTCCGTGAAGAACATGATATATCCCATTAAAGCTCCCGGTTCGCTCCATAGCTGCCACATCTTTGGCTTCTTCTACAACCATTAAAAGCCGGTTATTGCGACCGGGATTCCGGCAAATGGCACAGGGATCAGTATCGGTCAGGTTAAAACAGATGGAGCAGTATCTGGTATTTTTCCGGGCAGTTATTATTGCTTCTGCTAAAGCCCGTGCTTCTTCTTCAGGAATTTCTAAAAGATAGAGGGCTAATTTTTGCGCCGTTTTTGGACCAATCCCCGGAAGTTTGGCAAGATGTTCGATAAGTTTTGCTACCGGTTCTGCAAAATACAATTTCCCGCTTCCCCCTTAAAACAATCCGGGAAGGTTTAAATTAAGGCCGCCGGTAATCTTATTCATCTCTTCCGCTACCATATCTTTTGATTTTCTCAAAGCTTCGTTCACGGCAGCGGTAATCATATCCGCCAGCATTTCCACATCTTCCGGGTCTACCGCTTGGGGATTGATGGTTAAGGATACCAATTCCTGCTTGCCGTTCACCACGGCCTTAACCATCCCCCCACCGGAGGTAGCTTCAACGGTTTTTTCATTTAGTTCTTCCTGAAGCTTAGCCATATCCTGCTGCATTTTCTGTACCTGCTTTAACATTTTTTGCATATTACCCATGTTGCCAAACATCTTTATTCCTCCTCTTTATTGATAATGACAACTTTATCATCACCAAAAAGCTCTTTTGCTTTTTTTAGAGCTTTTGGTTCATCTGTTTTTTCTTCTAAAGAATGTTTTTTTACGTTAAAAGTAATTTTTAAACCTTCCCCCAGAGCTTCGGTAAAAACTTCCTTAATTATCGCTTTGACCTGAGAGCCTTTTTTGTAGTGAATAATCCAGTTTAGAGGCTCTTCATCGGTAAAAACTATTTTTATGCTATCGGCAGTTTTAAAGGGAATACCTTTACTTAAGTGAATCGCAAGAGGGGGAGAAATTTCCCGGGTTTTCTGTAAAACTTCCTGCCATTCGGGAGTTTTTAAAAGATTTATGGCACCTAAAGATTTTTCTTCATTTAACTTCTGCTTTTCCTTTTTACTTTCCTCTTTGCTATCCTCTACTGGTTTTAAAATGGTCGCTGGCTTTAACAATTTCCCCTCTAAATTCCTCGCCACTTTTAAAAGACCTACTTCCGCCCAGATCCGGGGAAAACTTGCATAACGGATTTCCCGCTCAAGACGAGCAACATCATCCCACAAAAGAAAAAGTTTATCTTCCTCCCAAAGGGCCGCTTCACTCCTTAATTTTTCCAGTACTTCAGGCATTAGTTCTTCAACTTCTATACCGTTTTTTATTAAATTTAAATAACGAACATACTGTAAAATTTGCTGAACAAAAAGCTTGACATCAAGCCCCCGCTCCACCACTTCCGCTATTTCGTTGATTATTTTTACTTGGTTATTTTCCCGGATAGCAGAAATAAGTTCTAATATTTTCCTCCAGCTGACAAACCCCAGGACTTTTAAGGTATCTTCTACCGTAATTTTGGGATTAAACACCAGTACCTGATCCATTAAACTTAAAGCATCTCTAAGTCCGCCTTCAGAAGCCTCGGCAATTAAATGTAGGGCTTCCGCTTCATACTGAAGCTTCTCTTTTTCCGCAATATTTTTTAAATGCTCCCAGATTGTTTTGGTGCTGATTCTTTTAAAATCAAAGCGCTGGCAACGGGAAACTATAGTAACCGGCACTTTGTTAAACTCGGTGGTTGCTAAAATAAAAATTACATGTTCCGGCGGCTCTTCCAGAGTTTTTAAGAGGGCGTTAAACGCTTCATTAGTCAGCATATGCACTTCGTCAATGATGTATACTTTGTATTTACCCTGGGCCGGAACCAGTTTGATAGATTCCCGCAATTCCCGGATTTCATCTATCCCCCGGTTGGATGCGGCATCTATTTCAAACACATTTAAAAGACTCTGGTTGTTAATCCCTATGCACGAAAGGCATTGGTTGCACGGCTCTCCATCTACAGGGTGTTCGCAGTTTACCGCTTTGGCCAGAACCTTGGCGGTAGTAGTTTTCCCCGTCCCCCGGGGGCCCGAAAAAAGGTAAGCATGGGCCACCTGCATTGTGGCCACCGCATTTTTTAAGATTTTCACAATGGTTTCCTGTCCGACAATCTCCGAAAAGGTTTTTGGCCGCCATTTGCGGTATAACGCCAGATACATAACTTTCACCCGAAAAATTTAATCTATAGCTAAAACCCTAATTCTTCAATATAATAATTATAAAGACTTTGGCCCTAACGCAAAGGAGACTACCATGATTATAGGCGTCCTTACTTTAGAGCTTTATATCCCTCAATCCCAATCGTTAAAAGAAAAGCGGATGGTCTTAAAAAGTATCACCGAAAAAATAAAACACAGTTACAACGTTTCCATCGCCGAAGTAGGAAATCAAAACCTCTGGCAAAGGTCTACCCTGGCTTTAGCAGCGGTATCTTTAAAAAAAGACGATATAGAAAAGGTTTTTGCCAAGATCGAAAACATCATCGAACAGAATGGTAACGTCTTAATTACCGAAAGGTTCAAAGAATTTATTTAAGTTTGGGCCGAACAAAAATAAGATAAACTATTATTCCCAGTGGAAAGGTAACAAATAAAAGAACAGTGGCAATTAATCCTAAAAGAAAGCCTTTTTTATTGCGTATCCCTAAACCAATGTAGAGAGCGGTAAAAAAGTTTAGCAGAATAATCCAGGGATTAGACCACAGAATAAGGTATTTCGTTAACATTTTTCCACCTTTACTCTCTTAGCGTGTTAAAGTTAAATACCCACTAGCCAAAAGGACGTTCATTTGCTGAACTTTTTTAATAAAGTCCTTTTGTTCTTCTGTTAATTCAGGTAAGGATAATTCTTTAGTTACAACCAAGCCAGCAGGAATAAATTTTTCCGCTTTAATTTCCATATCCTGAACAATCGCTCTATGGCCTACAAAAACCCATTCATTTAGTACCGCTTTAAATACCACCGCCCCAAAACCAATAAAGCAGTTTTCCCTGATATCTACCGGACCATGAATAATTGCACCGTGGGCTATTGATACGTTGCTGCTAATTTTTACTTCTGTTCCCGCCAAAGCATGGATTATTACCCCATCCTGAACATTTACATTATTACCAATCGTAATCGGGCTTACCTCTCCGTTTTCGGGCTCATCGGCCCGGATAACCGCGTTGGGACCGATAAAACAATTGTCCCCTATTATCACCTTACCAATTATTTGAGCCGAGGGATGAATATAAGTATTTTGCCCAATCACCGGAAAATCGCCAAATGGGTTAGGAGATAACATTTAACCCCTCCGTACCATTTTTATATATATTTTAATATTTTTCAGTGAAAAAAAATAGCCTTTAAGCTTAAAATTAAAAGGAGGTACCGCTATCCGATACCTCCTTTTAATCTTAATGCCGTGCAACTGCCGTCGAGTTTATCGTACGAGCGTTACCCCGGTAGTTGGCTCGATTCAGGCACCCTTGCGGCACCCGGAGGGATTTCCCTTAGTGCTGCTTCCTTCCGGACCTGACACGGTTCGGGAGTCTCCGCTGCGCAAGACCCAAATCTCATTGCTACTTGCCGGGGCCGGTCCTCACAAGGTAAACCCTCGGGCAGCCTTCAGCCCCGCTATAGCGGATTGCGGGTACAGGGCACCGCTACCTCCCCGCCTAGCACGGCAAATTTTAGCATCTTTAATTAAATTAATGGCGGAGAGGGCGGGATTTGAACCCGCGAGACAGGGATTGACCCGTCTACTCGCTCTCCAGGCGAGCGCCTTCAACCACTCAGCCACCTCTCCGCGTGCTTGAACACCAAATTAAATATTTAATTCCATGCAGATGATATTATACAACTATTTTAATGCTCAGGCAAGAGGAATTAAACTGGCGGAGAGAGTGGGATTTGAACCCACGAGGCGGGTTTTGGCCCGCCTACTCGATTTCGAGTCGAGCGCCTTCGACCACTCGGCCATCTCTCCGCACTTTTTATGCTTAATTATTTTAGCATAATTTTACCTGGTGGACAATAATTAAAATTTTCCTCTGTTCCTTTTTTTCCTGAAAAAATCTGTTATTATTTTACTCGCCTCAGCGGCAAGTACCCCGGATATCACCTCTACCCGGTGGTTTAGGCGGGGATTTCGCACTAAATCAAATAAGGTATCCACCGCTCCCGCTTTAAGGTCAGGAGCTCCGTATACCAGGGTTTTAATTCTGGCCTGATAAATCGCTCCAGCACACATGGGACACGGTTCTACGGTAACATAAAGGGTACAGTCCTTTAACTGCCAGTTTTTAAGTTTACTGGCAGCTTCTCTTAAAGCTACTATTTCCGCATGGGCCGTAGGGTCAGAAAGGGTCTCCCGGAGATTGTGCCCCCGCCCAATGATTTCTCCGTTATATACCACAACGGCGCCCACCGGGACTTCCCCTTGGAGCGCCGCTTTCTCTGCTTCCTTTAAAGCTTCAACCATAAACTTTTCATGGTCCATGGAATCACCTGAAGAAATAAAATGGTGCGCCCGGGAGGACTCGAACCACCGACTCGCGGTTTAGGAAACCGCTGCTCTATCCACCTGAGCTACGGGCGCACTTTTTTGCAACAAATATTTTATGCCAAAGATAAATACCTGTCAAGATAGTAATTTTTGTAAGGCTTTAACAAAATCTTCCTTTAAATCTTCAATATTCTCAATCCCCACGCTAACCCGTACCTGATTATCTGTTATGTTAAGAATTTTCTTTTCATCCGGCGGTATCTTTTGGTAAATGGTAGAATCCAGATGACAGACCAAGGTCCTGACATCGCCGATGTTGGTGGCAAGCCGCGCTATGTTAAGATTTTTTATAAAATTAAAAGCCGTCTCTTTATCTTTAAAACTTAATACAATTAAATTTCCGCCCTTGCCGCCAAGATATTTAACACAATTTTGCCACTCCACGCTATCCCCAAGACCCGGGTAATTAACTCTTATTTCCTGAAAGCACTGCAAGAACTCGGAAAGCTCCCGGGCATTTTCCACCATACGTTCCATTCTTAAAGCCAAAGTTTCACTTCCAATTAATACCTGCCAGGCAGCGAAAGGAGATAAACACATACCCATATCGGTTGCTAATTCCTTTTTTACATAAGCCGAAAAGGCAAGGGGTCCCGCTTCCCGCACTAAAGGATAAAGATTCTGGAAGCGTTCGTCCCATTCAAAGTTTCCGCCATCGACAATACACCCGCCAATAACCGTTCCCTGACCGGATATATATTTCGATAAGGAATGAATAACAATATTGGCCCCCAAAGAAAGGGGTTTCACCAAAAGAGGGGCTACAGTATTGTCCACCACCAGAGGTATTTTGTGCGCCTTTAAAAGAGAAACCAATCCCGCAAAGTCAGGTATTTTCAGTGAAGGATTGCCTATTGATTCCACCAATACCAGGCGAGTATTGGGGGTTAAATGCTTTTCTACTAATTCGGGGGCAGGGGACGGCAACAGTTTATAGGTTATCCCACAGGTTTTAGCTAAGCTTTTTAATAAATTTAATGTCCCGCCAAATAAACCAGCACACACCAAAAATTCAGCACCGGGCTGGGCAAAAGCCATAAAGGTTAAGTTAATAGCCGCCATCCCGGATGAAGTAGCCGTCGCCATTACTCCCCCCTCAAGCTGTGCAACTTTCTCCTCTAAAGCTGCCACGGTAGGATTGGCTACCCGGCTATAAAAATAGCCGGGAGCTTTTCCTTTAAATATTTGCTCAAGCTTTTCCGGCTCTTTGTAAAAATAAGCGGTCTGTAAGCTTGGACCTTCTACCGCCCGGCTTACCAAAAAAGTTTCAACGCGCACCCCCACACCCCCTTATTTCAATGCTATAACGATTTTATAAATTTCTTCCCCTTCTTCCTCAATCTTCTCTACCCTATGGCCATCCATTTTAAGGCTTTTCGTAACATCCGCTAAGGTATTTTTTCCTGCTAAAATTGCGGCAATTTTATCCCCTGAATTTAAGTTAACAATTTCCGCCTGAAGAATTACGTAAGTCATCGGGCAAACATATTCCCTTAAATCAATAGTTTTAATTACCTCCATTTTCCCCTTCCCCTTCGTTCAAATATTGTTCTAATTTAGCAAAACCTACCCTCTCCAAAGTTTTATAAAACCGTTCGCCTGTTTTTCCTTCCTTCCGGTAAAACTCCAGAGTTTTATCAAAAATAGCAAACATTTTTTCTTTTGAACTTATAAAAGGAATTAATTTTTTCCCAATATTAATTTTCCGGCCAAAGCTTCCGCCAAAGCTTAAACTGTAACCGTATTCTCCTTTATAAGCTTCAAAGGGACAGGCTTTAACGCAATCGCCACAACCGATACACACCTCATAATCAACAATTATTTCCTGCTGGTTTAAGGTAATGGCATTAACCGGGCAAATTTTAGTACACAACCCGCAAGCGGTACAATTTTCTTTTATCCAGTTTGGGCGGCATACTCCTTTTATCCCCAGGTCGTTTTCCTCGGCCTTTAAACAGTTGTTGGCACAGCCGGTAATGCCAAATTTAAATTTATGGGGAAGAGTTTGGCCGTAATAGCGGGCAGCAATTTCCCGGGCCAATTCCTGGGTTTCAATGCAGCCGTTGGGGCAAATACTCCGTCCCTGGCAGGCGGTAACCGTCCTGACCCTTGGCCCGCAGGCCCCTAAGTCTAAGCCGCAGCTTTTAAGTTTCTCAATCACTTCGTCTAAATCGGCAATATGGATATACGGTATCTCAACCCCCTGCCGGGCGGTTAAATGGAGAGTACCGTTTCCGTACCGGGAAGCCACTTCCTCTAAACCCCTTAGCTGCTCTAAGGTTAAACTACCGCCGGTCACTTTTAGGCGCACGGCAAAATACCCATCTTCCGTCTGCCGCATGATGCCGCCGCTTTTTAACGCTTTATAATCGACTTTTTTTACCGTAATCTCTTCTTCGCAGACCTCTCCGTGCAAAACTTTAAACCCTTTGAAAGTTGGGGGATTGTCTTTCAAAGAAAAAATTACATAAACCAAATTAGGGTCTAACATCAACTCCCGGTCTTCGGTAGAAGGTCTTGCCGGAGTCTTAGGATGACTGTGAAAATTCCCTAAAAGCACCTCGTTTTTCGCCCGCATTTTTTTGATAATTTCGTACTGTTCTTTGGCCTCAATGTCAAAACGGCTTTCCGATTGGGCAATATTTCTGGCAAAATAAACCGACTTTACAATCTTAACTCCGTTTTCAATCTTTCCCCCAAGTAAACCGCAGGCTTCAATGGGATACTGTTCCCGGCAGTATTTTAAAATATTTTCGATTTGATATTCAAAAAATACCAGCACTTTAATTTTCCCCCTTTAAATCACAAACCGGCTGACTGTAATCTACTAAAATAATCTGTTCGGGGTCTTTAGAACAAAGACAGCTTTGTCTTTTCTTTAACGGAATTTTGTTAAATTCCATTAATTTTAAATCAACAAACAATAAATTGCCGGCCAAGGTATCCATTCCCAAAAGATACTTGATACACTCCGTTACCTGCAGCGAGCCTATAACTCCAGCTACCGCGCCAATAACCCCCGCTTCTTTACAGCTGGGAACGCTTCCGGGCGGTGGTGGTTCTTTAAAAGCACAGCGGTAGCAGGGTGTTTCCCCATCGGGCCGATAGGTCAAAGTCTGGCCCCAGAACCGCAAAATTCCGCCGTGGGAAAAAGGTTTTCTGGCTTTAACACAGGCATCGTTAATTAAAAACTTGGCGGGAAAATTATCGGTGCCGTCGATAATAAAATCATACTGCTCGATAATATTTAAAATATTTACGGAAGTTATCGGTTCATTATAGGTAATCACCTGCACCTCCGGGTTTAGGGCTTCAATTTTACTTTTTGCCGATAAAACTTTTTCGGTCCCCACATCCCGGGTAAAGTGAATTATCTGGCGCTGCAGATTGGTTAAATCCACCACGTCATAGTCGGCAATACCGATGGTCCCTATCCCGGCCGCTGCCAGATACAGGGCCACCGGTGCCCCGAGTCCTCCGGCACCTATCACCAGAACCTTGGAATTTAAAAGCTTCTCCTGGCCTTTCACCCCTACTTCCGGCAAAAGAATATTGCGGGAATAGCGGAACAGCTGTTCACGCGAAAGCATACCCGCCACCTCCCATGAAATACATCCATTCTATTTCGTCTCCTTCGGAAACTTTTACGTTATTAAACTCTTCACGCCTTACAAACTCTCCATTTAACACTACCGAAACATAATTGGGCATCTCCACCTGAAAATACTCTAAAAGTTCCGCAATTGTAAGGCTTCGGGGAATCTCTTTTTCCGCTCCATTTACCACTATCCTCACAGCTTACCTCTCCTTTCCTTTAAAGACTTTGATAATAACGGCTTAAAACTTCCGCTACCTCCGGACGGGTAAACTCTTCGGGCAACGGTTTTCCTTCCCTAAGCATTTCCCGGACTTTAGTACCGCTTAAGTTTAAATGATGTTCCGGACCGTGAGGGCAGGTTTTTTTCGTAGCCATTTGTCCGCATTTATAGCAGTAAAAAGCGTTATCAAATTTTACAATCTTAATTTCCAAAGCATTTTCTGGTAAAGTGTTAAAAATCTCCTGTGCTTCAAAGGGACCGTAAAAATTCCCCACCCCGGCATGGTCCCGGCCGACAATAAAATGGGTGCAGCCGTAATTTTGCCGGATAATCGCGTGGTGAACCGCTTCCCTGGGTCCCGCATAACGCATAGGTGCAGGTAACGTAGCAAAGACAAACCGGTCTTTAGGATAATAGTTGTTCAGTAAAGCTTCATAACACTTAAGCCGAACATCGGCAGGAATATCATCCCCCTTGGTTTCACCAACGAGAGGATTAACAAAAAGCCCGTCAAAAATCTCCAGAGCGATTTTTTGCAAATATTCATGTGCCCGGTGGATGGGGTTTCTTGTTTGAAAGCCAACTACCGTCTTGTAATTTCTGCTTTTAAATATTTCCCGGGTTTTCTGGGGGAAAAGAGAGAGATTTAAATCAATTTCCCTGAAAGCCGGCGGATAAATTTTAACCTTGCCGGCAACTGCCCATTCGTCCTCTCCGAGAATTTTTTGCACCCCCGGATGCTCAGGGGAAGATGTTTTAAATACTTTTTCCACTTCTAAAATTTTATTTAACTTAAACGCCCGGGGGCTTTCCAAAAGACCTAAAAGCTCACCGTTTGCAGCCGTTAGTAAAACTTTTTCTTTGCCGTCGTAAAGCCGGGCTTCTTCTTCACTGACCCTTAAGACTATGGGAATCGACCATAAAACCCCGGAGCTTAAGGTAAACTGTTCTAAAGTTGAATAATAATCGTCTTCATCCATAAACCCTTCTAAGGGAGCGTAAAGCCCAACTCCCAAAAGAAATAAATCAAAATATTCGGTTTTTGAAACCGATAGCTTTAAAAAGTTTTGCCCTTTTAGCTCCTCATATTCTTCTGACGTTAAAATATTACTAACTTCTTTTCGCCCGTGATAATTAACCATAGTTACTCCTCCTCCAGATCTTTAAATTTAAACCCGTTATCGTAAATTAACTCTCCCTTAACCAGGGCTACCGAAGGATGCAAAGCAAGGGATATAGCTTTTTGAGGGCACTTTTTGACGCAAGCCGCACAGTCGTAGCAATAAGCTTCATGGTAAATAAATACTTCACCCCTATCCCGATAAAGTAAGTTTAAAGGACAAATCGCTTCGCAGGGAGCAACTCTTGCTTTAGGACAACCGTTACACCGCTCCTTCGAAAAGCGCGGAGGCATTTAACTTCCTCCTTTCCACAACAGGCCTGCCCTCTTTTAATTGGGAGATAAGAAGGTAGTCTTCCGGCGCTTTACCGGGGTAGTCCACCCGCTCCTGATAACAGGGCAAACGGCTTTCGGTCCGTAAAGCCATATGTTTAATAAGAAAAGTCGCCAGCAATATTTGATTTTTTACCTCAAAAAATTGCAGTACATCAAAAGGATTAGTAATTTTTGCAAGTCCTAATTTTTCCTTTAACGAATAAAGCTTTTCTTCGCCAATTTCTAAACTTCGAGCGGTATACCGGTAATTAGTTTTCTTACCGCCGGCATACTCTTCCATGATTACGTTTAAGCCGTACTTTAAAGATAACGGAGAAACCAAACCTTTAAGGTTACTGGTAAGGTTAAAGACAATTTCCTGAATTTCAAGTCGACCTCCACCTTCTTTCCCCGCTACGTCCTCCGCCGCAATTAACCCTTCAGCCATAGCCCCGTTAACGTATTTCTTGGGTGAACCGGCGGCAATATCCCCGCAAGCCCAGAGGTTTTCCACCGCGGTTTTCCGGTTTTTATCTACCATGACTCCTGACAGCCCATGTCCACCGTTAATCAGGGGTTCAAAACCATCTACTTCCAGGTAAATTTTTTCTCCTTTATCTTCCCGTAAAAGTAAAGCTGCACCGGGACGCATATCAAAATAAGCCCTTATGAGTTCATCCCGATAAACACCCTCAACCACAAAAGCCGGAACTTCCCCGGCCCGCCTTTCCTCTATAACAGCTTTAAGCCGTTCGGCGGTATTGGCCGGTTGATATTTTGTTTTTAACTCTTCACCTTTTTGATTAACAAGCTTGCCTTTAACATTCATAGCCAAAGTTCCGGTTGGAGCGGCCACTCCTTTAACCCTTAGAGGAATAAAACGAATTTCTAATGATTTTAAATAAGCACCGGCCTTTACCGCCAGTACATGCCCAACTCCGCTGTTAGATAGGGGATACCAGGTACTCCCGGGATGATAGGGATTTGCCCCCTGGTAAAGTCCAGCAGCGCCCCCGGTTGCCAGGATGTATTTATCTCCGGCTATTCTTAAAAACTTCCGGGAAGTTAAGTCATAGGCCAGTACTGCAACTATTTGATTTTGCTCCGTTTCGACATCAAAAACAAACGTGCGGTTAAAAATCTTTATTCCGGTTTTTAGAGCTTTTTGGGCAATGACTTCTTTTAAGTTTTCCCCGTAAACGATAATGCTCCGTTTTCCCCGGCGTAAAAATTTCCCATTGTCTTTGGGAATATTTGCCCCCCAGCTTTCTAAAAGCTCCACCGTTTCGTTTAACCTTTTGGCTAAACTTAACGGTAGTTCATCCTCAATTAAACCGGGAAATTCCTTTTTTAAAAAATCTACATAACTTTCCGGAGTGTCATCGAGTAAAACGTTGTTTAAAGCATTAACCCCGGCAGCTAAGCAACCGCTTCTCAGCACATGAGCACGCTCCACTACTATCACTTCTTCCAGGGGTAAAAGCTCTTTTAGTCTTATCGCAGCGGTTAACCCTGCAACGCCACCACCTATTATTACCGTTGCCACCTCACCCACCCCCGATCAGATAAGAATTTTCAACGAAAGAGCCGTTGTCAGGGAAAGAAAAATTACCCGTACCACTTTCGGGGAGAGGTAAAAATTTAATTTTCCGCCAAGTAAAGCACCAGGAATAGACCCTAAAATTAGGTAAATTAGAATTTTCGGATTAAGATTACCGAATTTAAAATGGAGAAAACCAAGAACCAGAGCCAGTATTAGGCCGTGAAAAATATCGGTACCCACTAATTCCCGGCTATCAAACTTTCCGGTCATATAAAGGTATAAACCCACCAAAATACCAGCACCTATGGAAGTTAGGCCAACAATTATGCCGGTAACAAATCCCGTTAAAATAACTCCCCAGTCTTCCTGCGGTAAACTAAGTAAACTCCCTTTAAAATTCAAAAACTCTTTTAACAAAGAAATAATACTTACGGCAATTATTAACCCTGCTAAAACATGGGTAAGCAAAGCGGAACTACCAGCGGTTTTTTTTAAGTGTTCTAATATTAAAACCCCAGTAATTCCTCCGGGAATGCTCCCACATAAAAGTTTTTTAGCGGTAGAAAAATTGATTTTATTTTCTTTTTTATAAGGATAAAGGGCCATACCCTTGGTGATCGAGGCAAAAACCAGATCATTTCCCACCACTTGCCCCGGGGCCACTCCTAATAGCAATAAAAGCGGTGCTAAGATAGACCCTCCCCCTACTCCCGTCAGCCCAATAGATAAACCGGTAATAAATCCGGCTAAAATAAATCCGACCATGAAAAATTCCCCCAGAGATATTTATTAATTCTTATCGGAATACTTATATTTAAAGGTATAAATTTTTGCGTAAATAAGTAAGAATTATATCTACACACTCTTCTAAGGATTGCTCGGCGGTTTTCAGCGTAATTTCCGGTTTTACCGGCGGCTCATAAGGAGAGGTGATCCCGGTAAATTCGGGTATCTTCCCTTCCCGGGCTTTTTGGTAAAGACCTTTAACATCCCTTGCTTCACACACTTCCAGTGGACAGTCTACAAACACTTCAATAAATTTCCCCTCCGGTAATAAAGACCGGACCTTATCCCTGTCAGCCCGGAAAGGTGAGATAAAAGCAGTGATGACAATAATCCCAGCGTCTACAAAAAGTTTGGCTACTTCCCCGATCCGGCGAATATTTTCCTGGCGATCTTTTTCGGAAAAGCCCAGGTCTTTATTTAAGCCCATGCGGATATTATCGCCATCTAAAACGTAAGCAAGCTTACCTTCCCGGTACAATACCGCTTCCAGTTCCCGGGCTATCGTTGATTTTCCCGAACCCGAAAGCCCGGTAAGCCAAATAACCACTCCTTTTTGCCCCAGTAATTTTTCGCGATCTTCCGCCGTTATTTTACCTTCGTGCCAGAAGAGATTATTTGCCAAATCAATCACCCCTATTTCCGATATATTTATATGTATTTACTTTCATTTTATTACTTTTTGTAGTATTGTCAAGTATTTTTACCGGTTTTTATGGAATTAAAAAAATAAAAGCGGGTTGTAAACCCGTTCCGAAAAAAATAAAAAACCGGGGATTTTTACCCCGGCTTTATTTACCACATGGCGCGCCCGGCAGGACTCGAACCTGCAACCTCCAGATTCGTAGTCTGTTACTCTATCCAGTTGAGCTACGGGCGCCTTTATAAAATTAAATGGCGGAGAGAGCGGGATTCGAACCCGCGGTACAGGTTTTTAGCCTGTACAATCGCTTAGCAGGCGACCGCCTTCGACCAACTCGGCCATCTCTCCGCAACCAAATCGCCATGGCGGAGGGGGTGGGATTCGAACCCACGGCTCGCAGGGCGAGTCACCGGTTTTCAAGACCGGCTCCTTAAACCACTCGGACACCCCTCCCTGCCCGCCACTTTCTGCGATAGCATAAATAATATATCACAGCTCAAACAAAAGTGTCAAGTAAAGGATTTTTGTTAATTTATTGTAATTTAGCAAGATATTCCTTTATTGAATTAACAAAATTTAGAAAATCCTTTAAATCATTTTGGATTATTTCATAAAGTTCCTCATCAGTAACCAATGAATAAAGATGTACCATACGATTGCGATAACCTGCCATTTGCATTAATTTCTGGCCAAGATTTTCATCAACAATACCAAGTTCCCTTAAACCCCGGGCTATCCCCTTGTATTCTAAGCTTAAATCCCTGCCTCGACTTTTCGCCAATATATGCCTACCAATATCAAATACCGCCTCCAGGGCTCTTCTAAGATAACTTTCTGCAGTTGCCGGGTTTCGGTAATCTTCTAAAAATTCTTTTAGCGGCAGAGATTTTAGCTCCTTTAAACGGTTTACATATTCGATTATTAAGTTTAACTTTCCTTCAATTAATACTTTATTTACCACCCTGAATTTCCTCCAGCATTTCTTCGTAAAATTTATCAAGATGGTATTTAAAATCAAAGGCCCGGGCTAAGATTCGTTCTTCATATTCTTCTTTTTCTTTTTCATCGGCAAAATAAATAACTTCCCCCTGTAAAATGGCCTGGCTTTGAAAAACCGAATGGTTTTCTTCCAAAAACACCAGGTCCAAGGTGAAGGGTAAGAAAATATCTTCTAATTCATTATAAATATCCGCATATAAAATAGTCCTATTTCGTCCCTCAGGAAGGTCTCGCAAAAAAACTGCCCCGATATCAAGGTCGCTACTATTATAAATTACCGTTTCTCCCTGTAATATTTTTTTGGCCTTATCGCAATTAGAACCAAAGGAATATAAAATTTTTATGCCGAAATTCTCACAAACCTCTTTTAAGCGTAAAAATTTTTCCATAAAACCCACGCCTTATTTTTTATAAATCCGGTCCACTCCCATATAAGGCCGTAAAACTTCCGGTACCGTAACCGAACCATCTTCATTCTGATAATTTTCTAAAATAGCCGCCACCGTCCGGCCCACCGCCAGGCCCGAGCCGTTTAGTGTATGGACAAACTCCGGCTTGGCCTTGGGATGCTCTTTGTAGCGGATCTTAGCCCGCCGGGCCTGGAAATCTTCAAAATTACTGCAGGAAGATATTTCTTTATAATCATTGTAACTGGGAAGCCATACTTCTATGTCGTAAGTTTTGGCAGCACTAAAGCCCAGGTCCCCGGTGCAAAGCACCACCACCCGGTAAGGTAGTCCCAAAAGTTGCAGGACCCTTTCCGCATCCCGGGTGAGTTTTTCCAGCTCCTCATACGAGTTTTCCGGTTTAACGAACTTAACTAATTCTACTTTATTAAACTGGTGCTGGCGGATTAAGCCCCGGGTATCCCGTCCGGCCGCTCCCGCTTCCGCTCTAAAGCATGCGCTGTAAGCACAGTGGTATATGGGAAGCTTATCCCCGTCTAAAATTTCTTCCCGGTAAAGGTTAGTTACCGGTACTTCCGCCGTGGGAATAAGGTAATAATTTAACCCTTCAAGTTTAAACATATCTTCAGCAAACTTTGGCAGCTGCCCGGTACCCACCATCGAATCGGCATTGACGATAAACGGTGGAAATACCTCGACGTAGCCGTGTTCCCGGGTGTGGAGGTCAAGCATAAAGTTAATAACCGCCCGCTCCAACATCGCCCCTAAACCTTTGTAGAAAGTAAAGCGGGCCCCCGTTACCTTACTCCCCCGGGCAAAATCCAGGATATCTAACTCTTCCCCTATTTCCCAGTGGGCCTTGGGAGTAAAGGTAAACTTTCGCGGTTCACCCCACCGCCGCACTTCTACATTTTCGCTGCTGTCTTTACCAACCGGCACCGACTCGTGGGGGATATTGGGAATAGTAAGAAGGATGGCATGTAACTTTTCTTCAATTTGAGCCACTTCATCATCAAGTTTCTTAATTTCATCGGATAACGCCCGCATTTCTAAGATTAAATCATCCGCCGGGAGCCCCTGTTTTTTAAGCCTGCCAATTTCTTCGGAAACGGTGTTTCTCTTATATTTTTTTTGTTCCACATCAACTAAAAGCTTTCTTCGCTCTTCATCCAAGCGCAAAAACTCATCGAGGTTTAAGTTTGCCCCCCGCTTTTTTAATGCTTCCACTACCAGTTCCGGGTTTTGCCGTACTTTTTTAATATCGAGCATTTACAAATCCCCCTATTACTTCCGTTTTGGTAAATTTTTCACGTTCATTATAACATTTTTTACGGCATTTGAAAATTTTAAAGGTAAGCTTATAAACTCACCGCCTTTACTTCATAAATTCCCGGAATTGCCGCAATCGCTTTAATGCTGTCACCATCCGCCGGATGATCCAGCGATAAAACCATGACCGCATCTCCGCCGGGAGTTATTCGGCCAAGCTGCATTCCGGCAATATTTATTCCCTTTTCCCCCAAGATTATGCCAACTTTCCCAATCATTAAAGGCTGGTCTTTATGCGGAACAAAAAGTTTATACCCTTCGGGTACCACATCAACCCTGTACTGGTCTATTTGGACAATTCGCGGCTCATTATTTCTAAACAAAGTTCCGGCAATAATTCGTTCACCCTTTTCGGTAGTTACTTTTAAGGTAATGAGGTTGGTGTAATCCGCACCGTTTTCCATTACCGTTTCCCTGACTTTAATTCCTCTTTCTTTGGCAACTACCGGCGCATTAACATAATTTACCCTTTCCATCAAAAGCGGATCTAATAATCCTTTTAAGGCTGCTAAGGTTAAAGGACGGGTTTCTTCTTTAAAAGCCGAACCATTGTAAACTATTTCCGCGGCCAGAAGCCCTCCCGATAAAATCTGGGCCAGGAAGTTTCCGAGTTTTTCTGCAAGGTTGATGTAAGGCTTTAGCCGTTGATAGCTTTCTTTGTCCATCGCCGGGAAGTTAACGGCATTCTGGGCAAGCCCGCCCTTTAATACGCTGGCAATTTCCCGGGCCACATCGATAGCGACGTTAATCTGTGCTTCTTTAGTAGAAGCCCCCAGGTGAGGAGTTACAATCACGTTTGGGAGCTCAAATAAAGGAGACTCGGTAAGCGGCTCCTTGCTAAAAACATCCAGTGCCGCTCCGGCAATTTCTCCGGCTTTTAACGCTTCGTACAGCGCTTCTTCATCAATAATTCCTCCCCGGGCACAATTGATGATAAACGCTGATTTTTTCATGAGCTTTAACCGCTCCCGGTTGATTAAATTCCGGGTTTCGTTATTTAAAGGAAGATGCATGGTAACAATATCGGAATTTTGTAAAAGTTCTTCTAATGACATTAACGTAATACCAAGCATCTGAGCCCGTTCTTCAGATATAAAGGGGTCATAACCGATTACCCGGGTTTCAAAGGCTTTAACTCTTTTGGCTACCGCCGTTCCTATCCGGCCAAGGCCGATAATCCCCACCGTCTTGCCCCGGAGCTCATAGCCGGTAAACTCTTTTCTCATCCATTTTCCTTCTTTTAAGGCAGCGTGGGCCTGGGGAATATTTCTTAGTAAGGCCATCATCAGGGCAAAGGTATGCTCCGCCGCCGCAATTGTATTACCTTCCGGAGAATTAACCACAATAATTCCTTTTTTGGAAGCAGCAGCCAAGTCAATGTTATCTACCCCTACCCCGGCCCGTCCAATTATCTTTAAGTTTTCTGCGGCTTCAATAATTCTTGCGGTAACCTTTGTTTCGCTCCGAACAATTAACGCATCGTACTGGGGAATAATTTTAATTAATTCTTCTTCCGAAAGCTTTGTTTTTTCGTCAACTATAAATCCTTCTTCCCGTAAAATATTTAAACCTTTTTCCGCTATCGGGTCGGAAGCCAGAATTCGCACTACGCCTCACCTCCGGTAATTACTTCCATTGCCTTTTTAACACCAGCACCCAGCTCCACCGGATAGCCAATTTCTTTTAAAGCCATTTCTAATGCTCCTATTGCCACAATAATATCGAGCTTATCAACATAACCCATATGACCAATTCTAAAAATCTTACCTTTCAGGTCTTTTTGACCACCGGCAAAGGTAACACCGTATTTGGTTCTTAACACTTTTCTTAACTGTTCCGGATCATAACGGTCATCCCCGGCTACTGCCGTTACCGTATCGGAAGCATTTTCCTCCGCCGGGAAAAGCTTTAAACCTAAAGCTTTTACTCCTTCCCGGCAGGCTTTTGCCAGTAATTTATGCCTCTTAATTACCTTGTCCAATCCTTCCTCTAAGATTAAATCAAGAGCCGCTTCCAGCCCGAAAAACAGCGATACTGCCGGAGTATAAGCGGTATTCCATTCAGCCAAAGCTTTCTTAGCCGCCGGTAAGCTAAAATAAAATTTCGGGTTTTTGTTATCCTGGGCTGCCTCTAATGCTTTTTGACTGAAGGAAATAAACGCCAAGCCCGGAGGCAGCATAAGCGCTTTTTGGGAGCCAGTAACTACCACATCCACTCCCCAGCCATCGGTATCAAACTCCATGCCTCCTAAACTTGAAACCGCATCAACTATAAGTACCGCCCGGTGGTTTTTGGTTAATGCCGCAATCCCGGCGATATCGTTTTTAACCCCGGTTGATGTTTCATTGTGGGTAGCCAAAACCGCCTTGTAATTGGGATTCTGCCTTAACTTTTCCTCGACCACCGCTAAATCCACCGCATTACCCCAGCCAAAATCTACCATATCGACTTTGGCACCGTATTCCTTGGCAATCTTGGCAAATCGTTCACCAAAATTACCGGTGGATAAAGCCAAGACCTCATCTCCCGGATTTACAACGTTGGCTACGGCCATTTCCATGCCTCCGGTACCGGAGTTGGTGAGAATAAAAATGTCATTTTGGGTTTTAAAAACCTGTTTTAACTTTGCTACCACCCGCTCATGCAGCTTGGCAAAATCACCGCTCCGGTGGCCAATCATCGGCCGGCTCATGGCCAAGGTAACCTCCGGCGGAATAGGTGTAGGTCCGGGAATCATAAGATATTTTTTTTGCACGAAAAACCCTCCCTTTAAAATGTAAAATTTTTAAAATTTATGCTTTAATGAAAAATATTTACTTTTGATGTTTAAAAATTTTCCTTTTCTAATCTCCTGCCCCAAACCCCAAACCACTAAACAAAAAACTCCTTTCATCCCTTAAGGGACGAAAGGAGTCCTTTCGCGGTGCCACCCTTCTTGGCAGAATAACTCTGCCCACCTCGTTTGGTTAACGGCTCGGCCGTTACCGGCTACTTTACTTTCGCCGGTACCTCTTGGGGGCGGATTCGCAAAGCATTCCCACCGGTTTCCACCAGCCACCGGCTCTCTTCAGGGAAGAGGCTTGCTACTACTCCCCGGCATTGAGTTTACAATTTATTTTGCTTATTAATCTAAAAGATTGCAAACAGTTTTGTCAAGGGGGTAATTGTGTATACATTTTATTTTTTTTAAAGATTGGTCTTTGGAAAAAATTAAGCGCACCAAATTGTGCGCTTTACCATTAACTATAAGCCTTTACAAACTTTTTCAATGAAATAACGGTGAATCCGCAAGTCATCGGTTAACTCCGGATGGAATGCCGAAACCAACATGTTATCCTGCCGGGCCATAACTATTTTATCATCTACTTTAGCCAGTACCTGAACGTTGGGCTTCACCTCTAATATATACGGCGCCCGGATGAAGACCGCCCGCACCGGCTCCTGACCCACTTCAGGTATTTCCAGATCTACCTCAAAACTATCCACCTGCCGGCCAAAAGCGTTTCTGGCAACTTTTATATCCATCGTTCCTATTCTCGGCTGGTTGCTGTTTTCTATTTCCTTGGCCAAAAGGATCATTCCGGCACAGGTTCCAAACACCGGAAGACCACTTAAAATTCTTTCCCGAAGGGGTTCCATTAAATTAAAGTCCCCTAAAAGCTTGCCAATGGTGGTGCTTTCGCCCCCGGGAATAATTATCCCATCAATCTGAGATAGCTGTTCGGGGCGTCTAATTCTTAACGTTTCAACCCCCAACCGGGCCAGGGTTTGTTCATGTTCACGAAAAGCCCCCTGCATTGCTACTACTCCGATTTTCATCCGCCTATCCTCCTTCTACTGCTTAGCATGCTGACGGAACCGTAAATGCGGTTACCAGCCCCGTTCGCTCATTCTTTCGGTTTGGGAAATGGTCTTAATATCGATACCGGGCATAGCTTCCCCTAAACCTTTAGAAACTTCAGCCAATACTTTGGGGTCGTCATAATAAGTAGTAGCAGCTACGATGGCTTTTGCTCTGCCCACCGGATCTTTGGATTTAAAAATTCCCGAACCCACAAAAATACCGTCAGCACCAAGCTGCATCATTAATGCCGCATCGGCAGGAGTTGCAATACCGCCGGCAGCAAAATTTACCACCGGTAGCCGACCGTGTTCATGGACGTATAACACCAAATCATACGGAGCGCCCATTTCTTTGGCAGCAGTCATTAGCTCTTCCCTGGGCATGTTCTGAATCCGCCGGATTTCTCCCATTACCTGCCGCATATGGCGAACCGCCTCCACTACGTTGCCCGTTCCCGGTTCACCTTTGGTCCGGATCATCGCAGCCCCTTCGCCAATCCGCCGCAAAGCTTCACCTAAGTTCCGGGCTCCGCAAACAAAAGGCACTTTAAAGGCATGCTTATCGATATGGAAAAGTTCATCGGCAGGAGTTAAAACCTCACTTTCGTCAATGTAATCAACCCCGAGAGCTTCCAAAATCTGCGCTTCGACAAAATGCCCAATACGCACCTTGGCCATTACCGGTATGGTTACTGCATCCATGATTCGCAAAATCACGTTAGGATCAGCCATCCGAGCAACTCCTCCCGCCGCCCGGATATCCGCCGGTACCCTTTCTAAAGCCATAACCGCACAGGCCCCGGCTTCTTCGGCAATTTTAGCCTGTTCGGGAGTGGTGACATCCATTATGACGCCGCCTTTTAACATTTCCGCAAGGCCCTTTTTAACCACCCATGTCCCTTTTTCACCCATTTTGTGACTCCTCCTAAACACGGTATTAATTTTTATCTTAACTTAATTTTGGTTTTTTCTGCAAGCCTCAAACTTTAATCATTTTCTTCGTCTTCCTGGGCAGCAATCTTAGCTACGGCCGTCAATTGATCATCTTTATTGAGTTTCATTAAAGTAACCCCCTGAGTTGCCCTGCCCTGGGTCGATATTTCCGCAGCTTTTACCCGAATCATTATCCCTTCCCCGGAAATAGCCATTACCTCATCTTCCGGACGTACGGCAACAATACCAACTACTTCCCCATTTTTCTGGGTTACTTTCATATTAATAATACCCTTACCACCCCGGCCCTGGACCCGGTACTCGCTAAAAGGAGTCTTTTTTCCAAAGCCCTTAGAAGTTACCGTTAGAAGTTCCGCCTGCTCGTCCACCACTTCAAGACCAATTACCTCATCCCCGGGGCTTAAAGATATTCCTTTTACTCCGCGGGCAGTACGGCCCATAGGACGAACATCGGTTTCCGAAAATCTTATGGCTATACCCTTTTTGGTACCTATAATAACTTCTTCCTGGCCAGTAGAAAGTTTAACATCAATTAACTTATCCCCTTCTTCTAACGATAAAGCAATAATTCCGTCTCTTCTGGAACTATCGTATTCGGATAAAACGGTCTTTTTCACAATACCGTTTTTCGTCACCATAAAGAGATAATGGTCATCGGTAAACTCTTTTACCGGAATAATGGCGGTAATCCTTTCGTCCTGGTCAACATAAAGTAAATTTACGATAGGAGTTCCCTTGGCCTGTCTTCCGGCTTCGGGTATCTCATGGACCTTTAAACGATACACCTTCCCTTTATTGGTAAAGAACAGTAAGTAATTATGGGTAGAAGTTACAAACAAATGCCGCACAAAGTCTTCTTCTTTGGTAGCCATGGCGGTAACCCCGCGGCCACCCCGGCGCTGGTTTTTATAGGTATCCACCGGAAGTCTCTTGATGTAACCCTGGTGGGTAATGGTAATTACCATGTCCTCTTCGGCAATTAAATCTTCCTCATCAAAGATAGATTCTTCATTGGTGATTTGCGTCCGCCGGGCATCACCGTATTTTTCCTTAATTTCTAAAAGTTCCTGACGGATTACCCCTAAAAGTACCCTCTCATCGGCTAAAATTGAGTTAAAATATTCTATCTTCTTAATTAATTCCCGGTACTCTTCATTAATTTTTTCCCGCTCTAAGGCAGTTAGTCTTTGAAGCCGCATATCGAGGATGGCCTGAGCCTGTTTTTCGGTAAGTCCAAAACGGCTCATTAATCCATCCCGAGCGGTATCCACATCTTTGGAGCCGCGGATGATTTTTATAACCTCATCCAAGTTAGCAAGGGCAATTTTCAACCCTTCCAAAATGTGTGCCCGCTCTTCGGCTTTATTTAAGTCATACCGGGTTCGTCGCGTTACAACATCTTTTTGATGCTCCAAGTAATAAAAAAGAATTTCCTTTAAATTTAAAATCCTGGGCTGATTGTCTACCAGCGCTAACATGATAATACCAAAGGTATCCTGAAGCTGAGTATGTTTAAAGAGCTGATTTAAAACAACCTGGGGGTTAGCATCCCGCTTTAATTCAATAACAATGCGCATACCCTTTCTGTCCGATTCATCCCGTAAATCCGCAATTCCATCGATTTTCTTATCCCGGACCAGTTCGGCAATCTTTTCAATAAGCTTGGCTTTATTAACCTGGTAAGGAAGCTCGGTAACAATGATCGCTGTTTTTCCCCCGCTTAATTTTTCAAAAGTGGTTACCGCCCGAACTTTAATCGTTCCCCTACCGGTAGTATAAGCCTGCCGAATCCCCTGCCGGCCCATAATCTTACCGCCCGTAGGAAAATCGGGACCTTTGATGATTTTCATAAGCTCCCCGATTTCCACTTCCGGGTCATCAATCATTTTCACAACCCCGTCGATTACTTCCCTTAAATTATGGGGTGGGATGTTGGTGGCCATACCCACTGCAATTCCGGAAGAACCATTGACCAAAAGATTGGGAATCCTGGACGGCAGTACTACCGGTTCCTTGGTCGAATTATCGTAGTTCGGCATAAAGTCAACGGTTTCCTTGTCAATATCCCGCAGCATCTCCACCGTTATTTTTGCCATGCGGGCCTCGGTGTAACGCATTGCCGCAGCACTATCACCGTCTACCGAACCAAAGTTACCGTGTCCATCAATTAAGGGATAGCGGGTGGAAAAATCCTGGGCCATTCGTACCATGGCATCGTAAACCGCGACGTCACCGTGAGGGTGGAATTTTCCCAAAACCTCCCCCACGATGTGCGCCGATTTACGGTGGGGTTTGTCGGGAGTCATCCCCAAAATATGCATGGCATATAAAATACGCCGGTGAACGGGCTTTAACCCATCGCGGACATCGGGTAAAGCCCGACCGACAATTACACTCATGGCATAATCCAAATAACTTGACTTCATTTCCTCTTCCAATTTAACCGGCAAGACCTTCCCAATACTAAACAAAATAAATCACCTCAAAGTTAAGAATTAAATATCCAGATTCCGGACAAGTTTGGCGTTCTTTTCAATAAATTCCCGCCGCGGTTCAACTTTATCGCCCATTAAAATGGTGAAAATCTCATCAGCTTTTGCTGCATCTTCCAGGGTAACTTTTAAAATAGTCCTTGTCTCGGGATTCATCGTAGTTTCCCAGAGCTGTTCCGGGTCCATTTCTCCAAGACCTTTGTATCTTTGAATGGTAACGCCTTCCCGGCCTATCTCGTTTAAATATCTTTCCAGTTCATCGTCACTGTACAGGTACTTTTCTAACTTTCCTTTTTTTACCTTATAAAGGGGAGGTTGGGCAATATAAACGTAACCGTTTTCTATTAACGGTCTTAAGTACCGGTAAAAAAAGGTTAAAAGAAGGGTTCTAATATGCGCCCCGTCGACATCGGCATCGGTCATGATAATTAACCGGTGGTAACGGGCTTTTTCAATATCAAAATCTTTATCAACCCCAGTACCTAAAGCGGTAATCATCGCCCTTATTTCTTCATTGGCCAAAATTTTATCAAGCCTCGATTTTTCCACATTTAAAATCTTACCTCTAAGCGGCAAGATTGCCTGAAATCTTCGGTCCCTTCCCTGCTTGGCCGAACCTCCCGCTGAATCCCCCTCTACCAAATAAAGCTCGCAGAGGGAAGGATCCTTTTCCGAGCAGTCGGCGAGTTTCCCGGGAAGGGTGTTGGATTCTAAAGCAGTTTTCCTGCGGGCAAGCTCCCGGGCTTTTCTTGCCGCTTCCCGGGCCCGGGCTGCCCGGACTGCATTTTCAATTAACTTCCTTCCTACAGCAGGATTTTCTTCCAGGTAGGTGGAAAGGTAATCGGAAACAATACTATCGACAATGCTGCGAACTTCCGTATTTACCAGCTTTGTTTTTGTCTGACCTTCAAATTGCGGATCCGGTACTTTTACGCTGATAATCGCCGTTAATCCTTCCCTGATGTCTTCCCCCTGGAGGGAGAGGTTGTTTTCTTTAATTAAGTTGTATTTTTTCGCATAATCGTTTATCACCCGGGTAAGGGCTGTTTTAAAGCCAATTTCGTGGGTTCCACCTTCGGTAGTGTTGATGTTGTTGGTAAAGGACAGGATATTTTCCGAAAAAGAGTTGCAGTATTGCAGGGCCACTTCCACAACTACTTCGTCTTTTTCTTTTTCAAAATAGATAATTTTGTGAAGAGGCTCTTTATTTTTATTTAAATATTTTAAGTAATCCTTTATACCGCCCGAATGCTCAAAAATTTCTTCTTTATTAATCCTCTCATCTTTTAAAATTATTTTGACGTTTTTATTTAAATAAGAAAGTTCCAAAAGCCTTTTCGCTAACGTATCGTAGTTAAATTCCACCGTTTCAAAGATTTCGGCATCGGGTTTAAAAGTAATAATTGTTCCGGTAGACTTACTTTTGCCAATAATTTTCAATTCCGTAATCGGCTCGCCTCTGGAAAATTTTTGGTAATAGAGGTTACCATCTCTCTTTATCCTAACTTCAAGCCATTCGGAAAGGGCGTTTACTACCGATACCCCAACGCCGTGCAATCCTCCGGATACTTTGTATCCTCCACCACCAAATTTTCCGCCAGCGTGAAGCATGGTTAAGACAACTTCTACCGCCGGTCTCCCCACTTCCGGATGGATATCAACGGGGATGCCTCTACCGTTATCAGCTACGGTAATACTCCCGTCTTTATGAATAATAACTTCTATACGATTGCAAAACCCGGCCAAAGCTTCATCGATTGAGTTATCTACTACTTCATAAACCAAGTGGTGTAAGCCCTTTTCGTTGGTGCTACCGATATACATCGCCGGTCTTTTTCTTACACCTTCTAAACCCTTTAAAACCTGAATTTCCTCGGCACCGTATTTAATTCCGTTTTTTTCTAATTCCATATAAAACCTCCATTTTTAAATATCCTCATCTTATTTATTATAACATAAAAATTAAAACTGCAGCAAAGCTGCAGTCCGGACGAAATAATGTTAACGGCAATCTTCTTCTTCGTAAAACAATTCCAGGTTTTCCCACCGTTTTTTTAAGGTAAGGGAGGAAATTTGCGTAAGAAAAATTTTACCGTTGGTTAAAACCAACGACTTAAATGGTTCTTCACCAATTTTTTCTACCGGAAGTTTAAACGAAAAATGGCTTAAAAGTCTACCATAATCCTTGGCGGAAAAGGTTTCAATATCGAAAATTCCAATAACCTCTTTTCCCGGTACCACAACATCGCTTCCCAAGTGTAAAAACATCTTATTCCTCCTAAGATACTTTTCCATTTTCGATAAAAACTACCTGATGGTAATTTTTTAAATCAATGGGTTCGGTAGCAGTTATAAATACCTGATCACTGTACTTTAAGAAAAAACCTTCAAGGGCCTCTCTTTTTTCTTTATCAAATTCACTATAAAGGTCATCTAAAAGTACTACCGGTTTTTCTCCCGAAACCTTTGCCATATATACCGCCTGAGAAAGTTTAAATAACAAAAGTGCGCCTTTTTTTTGGCCTTGAGAGCCAAATATTTTTAAATCTCTTCCGTTTACGTAAAAATTTAAATCATCCCGATGGGGTCCAAACAAAGCCTGCTTTTTGTCTTTTTCTTCGGTATATTTTTGCTTTAAAAGCTCAAAAATTTTTTCTTTATCATCTGCCCCGGAGGTTTTATAAGAAGCCTCGATTTTCCCGGGTAAAAACCTTAATTGAGCGTTTAGTTCATTTATTATATCATTTAAAATCTTTAAACACTTTTCCCTTTCCTTGATAATTTCTGCACCAAACTCCGCTAACTTATAATTCCAAGCCTCAATTAAATTATCCACATTCCATACCTGTTTTAAAAGAGCATTTTTATTGGTTAAAACTTTTTGGTAATAAATTAAATTTAAAAGATAAGTTTTACTGGTTTGCGCTAAAAATAAATCTAAAGCTTTTCTTCGATTTGCCGGAAAACCAAAAAAAATCACCGGCTCATCCGGGGTAAATAACACTCCCTTAAGATTTCCCAAAATACTGCTAAAGCTTTTTTGTTTTTGGCCGTTTTTTAAAAAAAACTTACCTTTTACCGAATATTCCACCCCTAAAGTTGTTTTTTGGTCGTTTTTACTGATTTTTGCTCCTATTTGAAAGCTTTCCGCTCCAAAACGGATCAAAGAATTATCTTTTCCGCGAAAAGACTTACCGATTACCAAATAATAAATCGCTTCAATCAAGTTTGTCTTACCCTGACCGTTGGCCCCATAAATTAATATCTTCCCCGGAGAAAAATCTATTAAAAGTTCCTCGTAATTGCGAAAATTTAAAAGCTGGAGTCGGTCGACAAACACGTTACCGCTCCTCTGCTTCCACAATCAATACAGGGCCTCCGGCTATTTCCACCCGGTCACCGGGATATATTTTTTTCTTTCGCCGGGTTTCAACCACGCCATTTACCAAAACCATGCCACTTTTTATCATTTGTTTGGCTTGGCCACCGGTCATGGCGATATTTGCCCATTTTAATAAAGAGTCTAACTCAATATATTCCGTGTGGATGTAAACTTTTTCCATAACACCACCTATGAAGGTCTAACCGGGAGTACCAAACAGAGATAGTTCTCATCGTTAACCGGTTTTACCACTCCTGGATTTAGTGGCCCGGTGAGACTTAAATAAATTTCCTCCGTTTCTAAAACTTTTAAAACATCAATTAAGTACCGCGTATTAAAAGCTACGGTAAACTCTTCCCCCTCTAACGATATCGGTAATTCTTCCCGGATAGAACCGGACTCGGACTGGCTTGTAATAATCATGTTTTCCCTTTCCAAATAAAACTTGGCAACGGGAGTTTTGTCTTTATCCCGCGGAAGTAACGCTGCCCTTTCCAGCGAGTCCAAAAAATATTTTTTATTTACGAGAATGTTAGATTTAAAAGCGGTGGGTATTACCTGTTGATAATTGGGAAACTGTCCTTCAATTAAGCGTGATGTAAGTTTAACACCGTTTCCAGAAAATTCTACCTGCCCTTCGCTTATTTTTATTAACAATTCGTCAACGGTACCAAAGATTCTTACTGCCTCGTGTAAGGTTTTACTGGGAATAATTACATTAATATTTTTGCCGGTGTCTTCTCTTTTAATAAACGTTTTTCTAAAGGCAAGCCGGTGAGTATCACTGGCTACCAACCTAAGTTCCTGACCGACTATTTCAAATAAAACTCCGGTAAATACCGGTCTTGATTCGTCGGTTCCCGTGGCAAACAGAACTTGTTTAATAAAGGTGGAAAATTCTTCCCCGCTTATATAAAAGCTTTCACCATCAATAACTTCTTCGTTTTTAGGAAACTCCTCCGGCCGGTAAGTGGCAACCGATACTTCCGATGCACCGTATTTTATTACACATTTTCCTTCATTTGGCAGGTATTCAAACATTAACTCCGTTTCCGGAAGTTTTTTAATTATATCTCCAAGGAACTTTGAAGCAAGGACCACACTGCCTCCCTCAATTATCTTTGCCGGGAAGGAAGTCTCAACGGACATTTGCAAATCGGTAGCCGTCAGGGTAATGGTACTGTTTTGTTCGTTGGCTTCAAAAAGAATACCGGTTAAAACAGGAAATGGGCTTTTGGTGGAAACTGCTTTTTGCGCTAAAGAGATATTTTCGGAAAGAATGGAAGTTGGGCAGGTAAACTTCATTCCTTATCCTCCTTTTAAAACTGATTGTAAAGTCGTAGTAATAATCAGGTTTGTGGATATTGTGGAAAACTTAAAAAAACATCTTTAAAAATTAAACTATCCACTTGTGAATAAGCTGTTTAAAAACAAAAATTTTATACACAAAATTAAAAAAGAGAAGACGTTTTGGGCTAAAGTTTAAATTTTATGTTAAAAATTATTCATCAGGCTTTGTGGATTTGTTCGGTAAGCTGCCTTATTACGGTTTTTAAGTTTGGATCTGATTGGAGGTCTTGTTGAATTTTTTCGTGCGCATGAATGACGGTGGTGTGGTCACGGCCGCCGAATTCCTCACCGATCTTTGGCAGGGAGGCGTCCGTAAGCTCCCGGCATAAGTACATAGCAACCTGACGGGGAAATGCCACCGACTTGGTTCGTTTTTTGGCTTTTAAGTCGTCTACGGTCAAGCCATAAAAGTTGGCTACCACCTGTTGAATTAAGGGAATAGTTATGGGTTTAACGTGATTTGATGGAAGTAAGTCTTTTAATGCTTTTGCTGCCAAATCGACGGTAATTGGCTCGCCGTGCAGGCCGGCATAGGCCACAACCCGAATT
Source organism: Carboxydothermus ferrireducens DSM 11255 (assembly GCF_000427565.1). NCBI lineage: Bacteria > Bacillati > Bacillota > Clostridia > Thermoanaerobacterales > Thermoanaerobacteraceae > Carboxydothermus > Carboxydothermus ferrireducens. The sequence continues at coordinate 50,579 of NZ_ATYG01000010.1, read as the reverse complement.
AAGGCTCCTTCTAATTCCCGAATATTAGAAACAATCTCATTGGCGATGAAATTTAAAACCGCATCATCTACATGAAGATTATCCAGCTGGGCTTTTTTTCGAAGAATAGCAATTCTCGTTTCCAAATCCGGAGGTTGAATATCGGTAATAAGACCCCACTCAAACCTTGATCTTAAACGATCCTCTAATGTTGAAAGTTCTTTGGGAGTACGGTCACTGGATATGACGATTTGTTTATTAGCTTCGTATAAAGCGTTGAAGGTATGGAAAAACTCTTCCTGAGTTCGTTCTTTTTTCTCTAAAAACTGTATATCATCTATTAGTAAAACGTCTATGCTCCGATATTTGTTTCTGAATTCTTCGGTTGTGTCATCCTTGATTGAGTTTATCAAATCATTGGTGAACTTTTCGGTGGTGACGTACGCTACTTTCATTTCCGGCTTATTTTTCAAAATGTAATGGCCGATAGCATGCATGAGGTGGGTTTTACCCAGGCCAACGCCACCGTAGATAAAAAGTGGATTATACGCTTCAGCGGGAGACTCGGCTACTGCAAGACAGGCGGCGTGGGCAAAACGGTTGGAGTTACCCACCACAAACGTTTCAAAGGTATACTTGGGATTTAAGGTAAAAAAGATTCCTTCCTCCAGAAATTTGCTTGGTTTTTTGGGTGAATTTTTCTTGCTTTTTGTTTTTCCTTCGCTATCCTCTATTGCCGATTCATTGGGGACGACCAGTTTAAAGTTAATGTCTTCATTGGTAATTAAGTTTAAAATATGTTTAATTAAACTGGCGTAGTGCTCTTCTAACCAATCTTTGGCAAATTTATTGGGAACCTCTACTAAAATGGTGTTTTCTAAGAATCCAAGGGGCCTGATACTTTTAATCCACATGTCCCAGCTTGGTTTGTTGACGTGATTTTTAAGTACTTCCATTACCTGTTCCCAAAGCTCTTCAACCGGATTTTTCAACATCATTACCCTCCCGAAATAAAAACGTCTATAAGGCATTAAAAACCAGGAAGGAAAAAATCCTACCTGGTTGATGTAAACATTATCCTAACAGTTTTTCCACAACTTATTCACAATTTGTGCATATCTTATTACAAAAAGTTATCCACAGGATGATTAATTCATTAAAATAATAGCATAACTAACGATAAACCTGCAATAATTATTTAAAAAGTTATTCACAACCTGAAAAAAGTGTGAAAAAAATTTTGTGGATTTGTGGATAAAACAAGGTTTTTGCTAATTTTTGCTAATAAAAAAAATTTATAAAGAGATTCGTGAAAGCAAAGATTGTGGATAACGAAAAACTCAAGAAAAATTTCTTGACGGGTCTTATCCCATCTTCTATAATTTAGGTGTATCTATAGGGGATATAGGCTTTTTTAGATAGATTAGGAGGTGTGAAAATGAAAAGAACCTACCAACCAAAAAACCGGCGGCGTAAAAGAGTACACGGTTTCTTAAAGCGGATGCGGACCCCAGGCGGGCGAAATGTAATTAAAAGACGGCGGCTTAAAGGTAGAAAAAGACTTACTGCATAAAGGCCCAACGGGCCTTTATTCTGTATAAGCTTCTCGAATTTGGGAAATCCTTTTAAAAGATGTGCTATGAATAAATGCCGGTTTCTTTCTAAAAACGAAGAATACCGTAAAATTTATCAAAATGGCCGTTCCATCGCATCCCGCTACTTTGTTGTTTATTACCTAAAAAATGAGGATGAGAAAAAACTGCCCTCTTTTGGTATTTCGGTAAGTAAAAAAATTGGTAAAGCAGTTGTTCGAAACCGTTTGCGGAGAAGATTAAAAGAAGCTTTAAAAAGACTTTGCTTTGAATTTTTGCCCGGCTATGATTATGTAATTATACCTCGGTTGTCCTTTAAAAATGATGAATTTTCTGTGATTTTAGAACAGCTGTTATATATAATTAAATTAATGAAGCGGTCGATCGATAATGCGTAAAATTATCTTACTTCTTATTCGCTTTTATCAGAAATTTGTATCTCCTATATTAGGCAGAAATTGTCGTTTTTACCCTTCTTGTTCCCAGTATACATATGAAGCTATCGAGCGGTATGGAGTTATCTACGGAAGTTACCTGGGAATTAAAAGAATCCTACGCTGTCATCCTTTTACTCCCGGAGGCTACGATCCGGTACCCGAGAAAAAGCTAAGGAGGTAAAAATGTTTTGCAGCCATTAATTGATGCTATAACCTGGATTTTAAATAACCTTTATTTGTTTACCAAAAGCATAGGAATACCGAGTTATGCCCTGGCTATTATCATGCTTACTATTTTGATAAAAATTATCTTATATCCTTTAAATCATGCTCAGATGAAGTCAATGAAAGTCATGCAGGAACTGCAGCCCAAAATGCAGGAAATTCAAAAAAAATATAAAAATGATCCGCAAAAACAGCAGCAGGCTTTAATGGAACTTTATAAAGAATACGGGGTTAACCCGATGTCCGGTTGTTTACCGATGTTAATTCAATTACCTATTTTAATTGCATTATACCGTGCTCTTTACAATTTTAAGTATTTAAATCCGGCTCATGCTAAATTTTTCTGGATTGCCAATATAAGTCACAAAGACCCATATTTTATTTTGCCGATACTGGCTGCTCTTACCACTTACATCCAGAGTAGAATGACTATGACATCGGGCAATGACCCCAACCAAAAAGTTATGCTTTATGTTATGCCGCTAATGATTGGCTGGATTGCTATGTCGTTGCCGGCGGGATTGGGTATTTACTGGGTGGTATTAAATATCATGGGCATTATTCAGCAGTATTTCGTCAATCAAAGCACCCACAAGATTGTTGAAAGGGGTACCAAAGAAAATGCGGGAGATTGAGGTTACCGGCAAGACTGTTGAGGAAGCGGTAAGTTTGGGTTTAGAGCAGCTCGGGGTAGATCGATCGCTTGTTGAGATTGAAATTTTGGAGCAACCTTCCAAAGGTATTCTGGGTCTTTTTGGACAGAAACCGGCTAAGGTAAAGCTTACTATTAAAAGTAGGGTTATGGAAAAGGCCAGAAAATTTTTGGATGATGTTATTTCGGCCATGGGTGTTAACGTTAGTTACGAAATATTAGAGAGGGACGATCATCTTTTAATTAACCTCTATGGCAGTGATGTTGGTATATTAATTGGGTACCGGGGAGAAACTTTGGATGCGTTGCAATATATAACTAATTTAGCTGCCAATAAAAATGAAATAACTCCCCGGCGGATTATTTTAGATGCCCAGGGTTATCGCGAACGACGGGAAAAAACTTTAATCCGCCTTGCTGAAAAAGTGGCGGAAAAGGTTCGGCAAAAAGGACGTCCTTTTGCTTTAGAACCTATGACCCCGCAGGAGAGACGAATCATCCACACCGCTTTGCAAAATTTTGAAGGGGTTTATACCTACAGTGAAGGCGAAGACCCAAATCGTAAAGTAATAATAGCACCTAAAAGATAGGCAGGTTTAACACCTGCCTTTTTTCATCGATTAAATATTGTTATAATTTTTTAAAAAGCTTTTAGGAGTGAAAGTAATGATGGAAGATACCATCGCTGCCATTTCCACCCCTTTGGGGGAAGGAGGCATTGGAATCGTAAGGGTTAGCGGTCCGGGCGCGATTGAAGCTGTAAAAAATGTTTTTGTACCTCGACAAAGCAAAGATTTGGCTAAAGTTCCAAGCTTTACTCTCCATTATGGAAAAATCGTTGACCCTGCTGACGGCAAAATCGTTGATGAGGTTTTGGTATCGGTTATGCGGGCCCCTAAAAGCTATACCGGTGAAGACGTGGTAGAAATTAACTGTCACGGCGGTATTGTGGCGGTGGAAAAAGTTTTAGAACTTATTTTAAAACAAGGGATACGTTTAGCCGAACCCGGTGAATTTACCAAAAGGGCTTTTTTAAATGGACGTATCGATTTATCCCAGGCCGAAGCGGTTATAGATATTATCCGGGCCAAGACTGAAGCAAGTTTGAAGCTTGCGGGACGACAACTTTCTGGCGAACTTCGGGAAAAAATAAATGCTGTACGGCAAAAAATAATCAACATCTTGGCTTTCGTTGAAGTAAGCATTGACTATCCGGAATACGAATTTGATGAAGTTACTCCCGAAACCGCCCTTAAAAACATCGATGAAATAATAAATGATGTCCGAAGACTTCTTTCCTCCTATGAACGGGGACGGATTTTAAGAGAAGGTATTACCGCCGTTATAGCCGGAAAACCCAATGTGGGTAAATCGTCTTTATTAAATGCTTTATTACGGAAAAAAAGGGCAATAGTTACCGATATACCCGGCACTACCCGGGACGTGATTGAAGATTATTTAAATTTAAAAGGCATTCCGGTTAAAATCGTCGATACCGCGGGTATCCGGGAGACTGAAGATTTAGTGGAAAAACTTGGAGTAGAAAAGACCAGGGAGTATTTAAATCAAGCGGATGTGACGTTATTTGTTGTCGACGTTAGTATGGGGATTGATGAAGATGATGAGAAGATTTTAAGTTTAATAAATAAAGATAAAAGCTTGTTGGTCATCAATAAAATTGACTTGCTGCAGGGTAAGGTAAATTTTGAGCAATATGCAGTAAAAACAGGTATTAAAAATTTCGTTCCTTTTTCAGCCAGGAACTTTGATGGTCTGGAAATTTTGGAAAATAAGCTTTACGAACTTCTCCTTCCCGAGCAGGAAGGAGGCGGTGAGTCCGCCTTAATTTCCAACCATCGCCACAAAAATTACCTGGAAAAAGCTTTAAATTCGTTATTAAGTGCCAAGGAAAGTATAGCTTCTGGCGAGCCGGTAGATCTTGTGGCCATTGATTTAAACGAAGCCTTAAGGGAATTAGGGGCAATTACCGGCGATGCTCTCGGTGATGAGATCATAAACGAAATATTTTCCCAATTTTGTGTTGGAAAGTAGGGGTGTGAAATGGAATATCATGCTGGCGATTATGATGTTATTGTAGTGGGAGCCGGTCATGCTGGGGTGGAAGCGGCACTGGCCTCTGCACGTATGGGACTTAAAACATTGCTTTTAACTTTATCCCTGGATAACGTGGCTTTAATGCCCTGCAATCCTGCCGTTGGTGGTCCCGCAAAAGGTGTGGTGGTTCGGGAAGTGGATGCTTTAGGCGGAGAAATGGGAATTAACACCGACAAAACTTATATTCAAATTCGGATGCTTAATACCGGAAAAGGACCGGCGGTTCGTACTTTGCGGGCGCAAGCGGATAAAAGACGTTACCAGGAGGAAATGAAAAAAACCATTGAACGTCAGGAAAACCTTTACTTAAAACAGGCAGAAACCATCAAAATCTTGGTCGAAGGGGAAAAAGTTCGGGGCGTCCTCACTCGAACCGGGGCTGTTTTTACTTCGCGAGCGGTTGTCGTTACCTCCGGGACTTATTTAAATTCCCGGATTATTATTGGAGATATCCACTATCCTTCCGGACCGGCGGGATTTCCTTACGCAAGTCTCCTGTCAAAGAGTCTCGCCGACTTAGGATTTAAACTTGGGCGTTTTAAAACCGGAACTCCTGCCCGGGTTGATAAAAGAACCGTTGATTTTTCAAAAATGATTGAACAACCGGGAGATGACCGGCCTCTTTATTTTTCTTATATGAGCGAAGGAATAAAGCGGCCCAATGTATCCTGCTGGCTTACCTACACCAATTTAGAAACTCATACGATTATCTTAGAAAATTTGCACCGGTCCCCTCTTTATTCGGGGGAAATTAAAGGAGTTGGCCCCCGGTATTGTCCTTCAATTGAAGATAAGGTTGTACGTTTTTCCGATAAACCAAGACATCAGGTGTTTTTAGAGCCGGAAGGCCTTGATACCTATGAAATGTATGTCCAGGGCATGTCTACAAGCCTCCCCGAAGACTTGCAGATAAAAATGCTGAGAACCCTTCCCGGCCTTGAACGGGTGGAAATAATGCGCCCTGCTTATGCGATCGAGTATGACTATATTGATCCGACTCAGTTAAAGCTAACCTTAGAAGCAAAACACATTCAGGGACTTTTCTTTGCCGGGCAAATTAACGGGACTTCTGGTTACGAAGAAGCAGCCGGTCAGGGGATAATCGCCGGAATTAATGCTGCTTTATACGTTAAAGAAAAAGAACCGTTTATTTTAAAAAGATCTGAAGCTTACATCGGGGTCATGATTGATGATCTTGTAACCAAGGGTGTTACCGATCCCTACCGGCTTTTAACTTCCCGGGCGGAATATCGGCTACTTTTGCGCCATGATAATGCTGATCTCCGCCTCACCGAAAAAGGTTATAAAATTGGCCTTGTTACCGAAGAGCGGTGGCGAAAGTTCAACGAGCGGGTCGAGAAAATCAATAAATTGATGGAGTTTTTGGAAGAGAACCAGGTAACTCCTACAAAAAGAAATCTTGAAATCATGGAGGAATACGGTACCTCTCCGCCCAAACACGGGATTTCCGGTAAAGAGTTTTTGAGGCGTCCGGAAATTAACATAGAAGCAATCGAAAAAATTTTTGCCATCGAAGGGCAGTTTCCCGATGATGTAAAGGAACAGGTAGAAATCTTAGTAAAATATGAAGGTTACATCGAAAAACAACTGAAGGAAATCGAGCGCTTTAATAAATACGAAGGTAAAAAATTACCTCCCGATTTTGATTACAGCAAGGTAAAAGGTTTATCTGCGGAGGCGGTCCAAAAACTTAATGCTATAAAACCGGAAAATATTGGGCAGGCTTCGCGGGTTTCCGGGGTAACTCCTGCCGATATTTCGGTGCTATTAATTTATTTAGAGAGTAGAAAAAGTGAGGATAGCAATGGAAGCGAGGCTTAAAACTTTTTTTGCCGAGTTTGGACTGTCAATTGAAAGGGAAAAAATCCAGCTCTTCGAGCGGTATTATCGCTTATTGATATCTGAAAATGAAAAATACAACTTAACAGCGGTAACCGGTGAAGATGAGGTTATTGTAAAGCATTTTCTTGATAGTACTGCTGTTCTACTTTACCGTGATCTAACGGATTTAAACGCGGTGGATATTGGAACCGGTGCCGGTTTTCCCGGAATTCCCTTAAAAATTATGGTTCCGGGTTTAAAACTACTGCTTTTGGATTCTTTAAAAAAACGGTGTCAGTTCCTTGAAAGGGTTGTGCGGGAATTAAACTTTAAGAACGTAACGGTTGTAAACGAGCGCGCGGAAAACATTGGACGGCAAAAACCGTATCGGGAAATTTTTGATGTAACCTTTTCCCGGGCTGTTGCTGAGGTTAGAGTCTTACTGGAATTTCATGCTCCCCTTTTACGCCTGGGGGGAGAAACTATACTGTTCAAAGGTCCCGGGGTCGATGATGAATTAAAAAAGGCAGAAAAGGCAGCAAAACAACTGGGCATGGAGTTAAAAGATGTATATTACTACCGCCTTCCGGGTAACTTTGGAGAGCGCTCCCTGGTGGTTTATAAAAAATTGCAAACTACTCCGGAAAATTATCCCCGGCGTCCGGGTATTCCGGAAAAGAGACCTTTATAATTCTAAATGTTTCACGTGAAACTTCCGATTGGTCTCAAGATGTAAACGAAACCGTATTTTTTAAGAAAAATTTAATGTTTCACGTGAAACATCAAGAAACATTCCCAAAATTATGTTAAAATATGTTTAGTTAAGTTTTACAGCGGGAGGATAATATGGGAAAGATTATTGCCGTTGCCAACCAAAAAGGTGGCGTTGCTAAAACTACTACAGCAATAAATTTAGGGGCAGCCCTGGCATTAGCAGGGAAAAAAGTCCTTCTGGTGGATACCGACCCCCAGGCAAACATGACCAGTGGTCTGGGTTTTCCCAAGGAAGGATTGCCGGTAACAATTTATGACATGCTGGTGGATGGCTTTAAGGAAGAAGGGGTATTAGAAACGGAAATTTCCGGGCTATATCTTATTCCGTCTACGGTGGAATTGGCCGGTGCTGAAATTGAACTGGTTATGCTTGAAGAAAGGGAGCTTCGCCTAAAAAAAGTGTTGCATCCCTTAAAAGATAAATACGATTACATTTTAATTGATAGCCCGCCATCTTTAGGCCTTATTACCTTAAACGGTCTGGCAGCGGCAGATACCATCCTCATTCCTATTCAGTGCGAGTATTATGCTTTAGAGGGAGTAACCCAGTTAATAAATACAATTGACCTCGTAAAAAAACGGTTAAACCCTGATTTAAAAATTGAAGGGGTATTACTTACAATGTTTGACGGTCGGACCAACCTGTCGATTCAGGTAGTAGAAGAGGTAAAGGGATTTTTCAAGGGTTTGGTTTACGGTACGGTAATCCCGCGCAATGTCCGTTTATCGGAGGCGCCGAGCTACGGCAAGCCCATTTTCTTATATGATCCAAAGTGCCGCGGAGCGGAAGTATATCATGAACTTGCCAAGGAAGTGATGGAAAGAAATGAAAAATAAAAAAGGTTTGGGCCGGGGGTTAAATGCATTGATTCCCGAGGGAAAAATAAATTTAGAGCGGGAAAATGGTCTTGTGGAAATTAATGTTGAAAAAATAGTACCCAATCCCAAGCAGCCCCGCACGATTTTTAGCGAGGAAGCGTTAAAGGAGCTGGCCGAGTCAATTCAAAAGCACGGGGTTTTACAGCCAATCGTTGTCCGAAAAATCGCCGAAGATAAATATGAATTGGTGGCGGGGGAACGTCGCTGGCGGGCAGCGCAGTTAGCCGGCTTAAAACAAATTCCAGCGGTGGTAAAAGATTTTAGCGATGAAGAAGCAACGGTGGTTGCCCTGATGGAAAATCTCCAAAGGGAAGATTTAAATCCTCTGGAACAGGCCAGAGCATTAAAGCGTCTTATCGAGGAGTTTGGTTTAACCCAGGAAGAGGTCGCTGAAAACCTGGCTAAATCCCGCACGTACGTTACGAATCTTTTGCGCCTGTTAAATCTCCCCCCGGTAATTCAGGAAATGGTGGAGAAAGGGGAATTGACATACGGCCATGCCCGCACGTTATTGGCTTTAGACGATCCCCTTAAAATGAGTGAAGTTGCCCGGAAAATTATCAAGGAGGGACTTTCGGTACGGGCAACGGAAGAATTGGTGAAAAAAATAAAAAATAGTCCTGAGGTAAAAGTAAGAACCAAACGACAGGTAGCTCCTGAAATCCAGGAAATTGAGGACAAATTGCGAGCCTTTTTTGCAACCAAGGTTGAAATAAAAAGTACAGCTAAAGGGCGGGGAAAAATCACCATAGAATACTATTCGCCGGAGGAGTTGCAGCGGATTCTTGATTTATTGTATATCGAATAAACTCCAGTAAGTTAAAAGAGGTGGAAGAAGTGCCCACGATTTATTTTGACAACAGTGCCACAACCTACCCCAAACCCCCGGAAGTACTGGAAGCAATGATTTATTTTGCCGAAAAAGTAGGGGCAAATCCCGGAAGAGGAAGTCACCAAAGGGCTTTAAAAGCCTCCCAAATAATCCTCGAAGCCCGAGAAGCGGTAAAAAAACTAATCAATGGAGTTTCGGCGGACCGGGTAATTTTTACCGCCAATGCTACGGAAAGCTTAAACCTAGCCTTAAAAGGCCTTCTTCAAGCGGGAGATCATGTCATAGCGTCGCCCTTTGAGCATAATGCGGTTCAGCGACCTTTAAACCGCTTACGCCGGGAAGGCGTTGAGGTGAGTTACTTATCATCGTCACCTGCAGGAGAAATCGACCCGGACGAAATAAAAAAGCTTTTAAAGCCCAATACCCGGGCTGTGGTCGTAACCCATGCCTCAAATGTTTTGGGGTGCATCACACCGGTGGCGGAAGTGGGAAAGATCTGCAGGGAAGCGGGAGTTGCGTTAATTGTGGATGCGGCGCAATCCCTGGGTACGATTCCGGTGGATGTCCAGAGCTATAACATTTCCCTGCTGGCTTTTACCGGTCATAAAGGATTATACGGTCCTCAGGGGACCGGCGGGCTTTACATTGCTCCGGAATGGGAAAAAGTTTTAAAAACCTTGAAGGAAGGCGGAACCGGCGGGCATTCGGAGGAAGAGCTACCGCCGGAAATTTTGCCTGATAAATACGAAAGTGGTACCCTCAATACGATTGGTATTGCAGGACTAAAAGCCGGGGTGGAGTTTGTTTTAAAGATAGGTGTGGAGAAAATTTTTCAACATGAAAAGAAACTTACCCGGAAACTTTATCAGGGGTTAAAGGAGCTGGGAGCGGAAATTTTGGGTCCGGATCCGGAAAACGACCGGGCACCGCTTGTATCTTTTAATTTTCCCGGGGCCGATGCGGCAACGGTAAGCTTTATGTTAGATAAGCTTTACGATATAGCTACCCGGCCCGGACTTCATTGTGCTCCAAAAGCCCATGAAGTTGCCGGCACTTTAGACCGGGGGGCAGTGCGGGCAAGCTTTTCGTATTTTAATACCGAAGAAGAAGTAGAGGAATTTTTAGAGGCAATAAAGGAGATAAAAGATGAATTATAAATTGAGCCAAATTTTTTGGCTCTTTTTTTTATTTGCCCCTTAATTTAATGCACAGAAAATCGAAAACGGGATACTTATAAGTTTTACTTATAAAATTCATTGTTACTTAATATTTCTGCTGGCGCCATTAATATGATATTCTAATGGCTGTAAACTCAATTCCCCGGGGAAAAATTTTAAGAGGGGGTAGCGTATGTCTCAGGAAGCCATAGTATTGACAAATAAAAAAAATAAATCTTTTAATATGGTACGTGGCTTAACATTAACCCTAACTTTAACCCTACTGGCCCGGCAGTTAAGCAGCCTTCCCCTTTTTTCCGTTATGGGAACCATGGTAATCGCCATCCTTTTAGGCATTTCCTGGCGTGCCGTGTTGGGGGTGCCCCGAATAGCCAACGAAGGTATCGATTTTGCGGCCAAAAAGTTGTTAAGACTTGGTGTGATTCTAATGGGCATCCGCCTGGATTTCAATATGATAATTGCCTCCGGACCTCGAATTATTTTAATTGATGCATTGGTCATAGTTTTTACGATTACCCTGTTCTGGTGGCTTGGTAAACGTTTTTCCCTTACCAAACGCTTGACCGCTCTTCTCGGGGTAGGTACCGCTGTATGCGGGGCAGCGGCTATTGCTGCGGTAGCGCCCCTGGTGCATGCCGATGATAATGAGACAGCTATATCGGTAGGTATTGTTGCTTTGCTTGGTACCCTGGGTGCCTTGGTTTATACCCTGCTCCAACCCTTTTTACCCTTAAGCCCCTATGCGTACGGGGTGCTTACCGGTTCCACCTTGCATGAAGTAGCTCATGTGGTAGCGGCTTCTATGGCGGGAGGAAAGGAAAGTTCCGAAATTGCAATCCTGGTAAAATTAGGTCGGGTAGCACTGCTAATTCCCGTGGCCATGGTTATGGGTTATCTTTTTAACAAAAAACACCGAGGCTCTACACAGCAACATTCCAGGCAATTACCCATTCCCTGGTTTGTCTTCGGTTTCTTCGGTTTTAGTTTGGTAAATACCTTTAACCTCCTGACACCTGCGATGGAACAGTTTATCCTGCAGGTAAGCATTTTTCTCCTGACGATGGCTATGGCTGGACTTGGCCTGCACGTGAGGCTACAAACTTTCAGGCGGGTAGGGGGTGGCTCGCTGCTGGTAGGTGTGATCGGATCTCTGGCATTAGCCCTGTTTGGCTGGGGATTGCTGATATTATTTTCAATTACTTAAGCCTTAAAAAATAATGCAAAAAGGAGGTTCCTTTTTGAACCGAAATCAGCTGGAAATTTTCCGGGTGGTGGCGGAAAAGAAAAGTTTTTCTGAAGCTGCTCGCCTACTGCATATTTCTCAGCCTGCCATTAGTATGCATATCCAAGCTTTAGAAGAATATTATGGGACAAAGCTTCTTGACAGGACCACTAAGCGGGTTACCCTCACCCCGGCAGGAGAAATTCTCTATAAGTACACCCTGCACCTGTTATCCCTAATGGACAAAGCTCAACGGGATATTAGCCAGGCAGCTGGTATCATTAAAGGCAAGCTGGTTTTGGGGGCGAGTTTAACCATCGGGGGTCATGTTTTACCCCCGCTGCTTAGCTCCTTTTACCGAAAATACCCGGATGTAAATATTACCATGGAAATAATGAATACCGAAAAGGTGCTGGAACGGGTAAGCGATCTTACCTTAGATCTGGGTTTTGTAGAGGGAGAGGTAACCGCCGGAGAACTTCACGTGGAAGCCTTAGCCCGGGATGAACTGGTAGTCGTGGTAGCGGCCAACCATCCTCTTGCCGGACGCGGGCGGATTTCCTGGGAGGAATTAGCAGCATTACCTCTGGTAATGCGGGAACCCGGTTCCGGTACCCGGAAGGTAATAGAAGAGCGACTGCAGGCAGCTGGTTTTAAACTGCCGGAACTAAAAATAGTAATGGAACTGGGCAGCACCGAGGCAATAAAGGGAGCAGTCGAAGCGGGATTAGGAGCGGCTATCCTTTCAAAGTGGACGGTAAGGCGGGAGATTAAGTGGGGGATATTTAAGCAGCTGATTATAGAAAATTTACCGATTTACCGTGAATTTTATGTAGTTTTAAACAATAATAAGTTTCACTCGCCGGCTACCCAGGCCCTGATTCAATTCTGCCGGGAGCATCTATCGTAAGTTTAAAGCTACCAAAAAGGAGCCGGAATACGGCTCCTTTTTAGCAATTAACTTTTAAACTGCTTCTGCCAAACGGCCAGAGCTTCCTCATAAACTTCCCGAAAGGAAACTTTAAAATCCTTAGCAGCTTTTTGGCATACCTCAAATTCCGGATGAACGGAAATAACCCTGCCTTGATAGCGACCAATTTTTACCGGAATCAAACCGTAGCGGGTATTTAGCTGAATTATTTCTCTTTCGGCTTCATAGCGTTCTATCGTTTGTCTTCTTATCCCCAGACTTCCCGTTTCGGAAAAGATAATTTCGGCAAATTTTTCTTCGTCAGCTTCCGAACAAAGTACCGAAAGGATTACCCCCGGGCGGTTTTTCTTCATTTGAATTGGAGTAATAAAAACATCCAAAGCGCCTTCGCGCAAGAGCCGGTTAAAAATAAATCCTAAAGCTTCGGGGGAGAGATGGTCAATATTGGTTTCCAAAAGGACTACTGTTTTTGCTTTTACCGGACTTCCGGCGAATAAAATTCCACGCAGTAAATTAGGATAAAGGAAATCCCTGCTTCCGGCACCATAGCCGGTTTTTAAAATACTTCCCGAAGGCGGAACCTGTTCCGTTTTTTGTACCAGGGCCCGGTAAAGGGCAGCTCCGGTAGGGGTTACCAGCTCCCCTTCTACCGGTGCGGGAGTTACCGGAATACCGGTCAAAAGTTCCAAGGTGGCCGGCGCCGGCAGGGGGATGGGACCGTGAGCGGAGTTTACAAACCCCCGGGAAAGGGGTAACGGTGAGGCGATGACCGTATCTACCCCTAAAAGATAAACTCCAAGAATACTACCACAAATATCAACAATGGCATCGACCGCCCCTACTTCATGAAAATGAACTTTATCAATTGTGGTACCGTGAATTTTTGCTTCTGCTTCTGCTAAAAGTTTAAAAGCGTACTTGCTTTTATCCTTTACCTCAGAAGGAAGGGAACTTTTTTCAATAATTTCGTATATATCGTTTAAATGACGGTGTTGATGGGGCTCTGGATATAACACCGAAACTTTTTTTCCGGAAATACCGTTTTTTTGAACGGTTTTAACGTCTATAGAAAACTCCAGGGGCAATGTATTTAAAAGATTGAAAAACTTTTCCACATTAACTCCCAGGTCCAAAAGAAGGCCCAACATCATATCTCCGGAAATTCCCATAAAACAATCGAGATACAGCAACATTTTACTTCTCCTTTAAGCCCAAAATTGAAATTGCTAAAGCGGCTGCTCCAAAGCCGTTATCGATGTTAACTACTCCGATTCCCGGAGCACAACTGTTTAACATCGTTAAAAGAGCGGAAAGCCCCTGAAAGTTGGCACCGTAGCCAACCGAAGTAGGGACGGCAATAACCGGACAGGAGACAAGCCCGGCAACTACCGAAGGCAACGCTCCTTCCATACCTGCTACCGCTATAATAACCTCGGCCTTTCGTATTAAGTCAATACTGGCAAATAAGCGGTGAATGCCAGCTACGCCTGCATCAAAAAGAGTTAGCGGTTTAAATCCGGCAAACTTAAGGGTTTCCTCTGCTTCCAAAGCTACCGGAAGATCCGAAGTACCGGCGGTGATGATAAGTGGATTACCGGGCCGAGGCTTTCCCTCCTGGTAGTAGGCAGCGGTTTTAGCCCGTTCATTGTAAGTAGCCGCGGGAATAAGTTTTTTAATTGCTTCATAATGGTCTTTACTTACCCTCGTGGCTAAAAAGCGACCGTGACGCTCATAAAGTTTTTGGGCAATGAGGGCCGTTTCCTCCGGCGTTTTATTTTGAGCAAAAATTACTTCGGCAAACTCCGTCCGCTTTTCCCGGTGAAAATCAACCCGGGCAAAACCCAGGTCTTCAAAAAACTCGTTCCGCAAAATTTCTAAAGCTTTAGCGGCAGTAATTTTTCCCGTTTCGACCTCTTTTAAAACATTATAAAGATCTTGCATTTACCGCGCCTCCAAAACTTCATTCATACTGCCGGTACGGTATCCCTGGAGATCAAGGCAAACATATTTAAAGCCCAGCTCGTGAAAATGATTAAGAATTTCCGTACGCTTTTCGACAGCCAAAGACAGCTCTTCAGGGGCCAACTCGATTCGGGCAACGGGGTCGTGAAAGCGAACCCTGACGATATTAAAGCCCAGATCCTTTAAATGTTTTTCCCCTGAATAAATTTTTCGCAAACTTTCCTTCGTAATTTTCGTATGGTAAGGAAAACGGGAGGCAAGGCAGGCTTCTGCCGGCTTATTCCAGTTGGGAAGCCCCATTTCCCGGGCAAAACGGCGGATTTCTTCTTTGGTAAACCCGGCTTCCCGTAAAGGGGAACGGACCCCAAGTTCGGCAATTGCCCGGTGCCCGGGGCGATAGTCGTTGTTATCGTCTAAATTGGCGCCATCAACGACATAGTTAAAATTTAATTGTTCTTTTAACTCAATTAGTTTGGTAAAAAGGCTTTTCTTGCAGTAATAACACCGGTCCGGGGGATTATTGACAAAGTTGGGATCCGAAAATTCATCGGTATAAACTTTTATTAACTTAACTCCAAGCATCTTTGCTATATTTTCCGCTTCTAAAAGTTCGTCGGGCTTATAAGTATCGGAAATGCCCACAGCGGCTACCACTTTATCTCCCAGGACATCTCTGGCAACTTTTAAAAGAAAACTGCTGTCAACTCCTCCGGAAAACGCTACCACAACCGACTCCATTTCGGTTAAAATAGAAGTAAGTTTTGTGAGCTTCTGCTGCGCCATACCGCACCTCCGGTTTGTTATTAATTAATTGTAGCAAATTTTCAAGACAAAAAAAACCAAGAATTACGGAGGGATTTAAAATGCTAAATTTTACAGCTGTAATGCGGCCGGAAGTAATTTTAGGCGCATTTGGTTTAAATTTAATATTTTTTCTTTTGCTGCTTAACTTATATATAAAAACGGTTAAACTAAGACGGGAACTAAAGGATTTACTTAAAGGAAACTCCGGACAAAATCTGGAAAATATTTTACTGGATTTAGCGCGGGATAATGAGGTACTAAAAGGGGAAGTTACAAACTTAAAAAAGTACACCGAAGACTTAAACCAAAGGCTTTTATTGGCAGTGCAAAAAGTAGGAATGGTACGTTATAAAGCTTTACCGGACCTGGGCTCAGAGTTAAGCTTTTCGGTGGCGTTTTTAGATGCCAACAATAATGGGGTTGTAATTACCAGTCTTTACGGGCGGGAGCAGTGTCTGGTGTATGGAAAACCGGTGGAACGGGGTATTTCTACCTATCCGTTAACGGAAGAGGAACAAAAGGCAATTCGCAAAGCGATGGAAGAAGGGAGATAATATGTATTTTAAAAACCGGGAGGATGCAGGTCGGGTTTGCGCTGCAAAATTATGGCAGGAAGGTATTAACGGAGATGTTATTGCCGCAATACCCCGGGGGGGAGTGGTAGTAGCTGCACCAATAGCTGAAAAATTAAAGATCCCCTTAAAACTTATCTTACCCAAAAAGATTGGGGCTCCGCATAATGAAGAGGTAGCAATTGGGGCAGTTACTGCGGATGGTTCGCTGGCTTTAAATGAAGAATACATAAGCTTACTGGGTCTTTCACCGGAAGTTGTCGGGAAACAAATAAAAAAGGCCCAGCAAAAAATCAAAGAAATGCAAAATATATACAATATAGATAATATAAACTACGACTATACAAATAAAAGTGTCCTTTTGGTGGATGATGGTTTAGCTACTGGTTTTACCGTCTTAGCGGCGGGCTTGTCTTTAAAAAAGAAAGGTGCAAAATCAATTACTGTGGTGGTACCGGTGGCAAGTGCTGAAGCGATTTCGTTACTGAGAAATCACGGCTTTATGGTATTTTCCTTAATAGTACCGGAAGATTTTTACGCTGTGGGGCAGTTTTACGAAGATTTCCGGCCGGTGGAAACCGAGGAAGTTTTAGCGCTTCTTGCTAAGAATTATTCAGGATAAGCAGAGAAAAAATTGAAAAAAATAAACTCACCGGGAGGTGAGTTTAATGAAAAAGGTTGCGGTGGAGCAAGGACTCAGTAACTTACATGAAATACTCAGAGAATCAGGTTATCAAGTGGTGGACCCAAAGCAGGAGCAACGGGTGGATGCCTTTGTGGTTTCGGGAGTTAAAAATAACCTTATGGGTATGCAAGATACCGACACTAAAGCTCCGGTAATAAACGCCAGCGGCCGTTCCCCTGAAGAAATTGTAAATGTTCTGCGGGAGAAAATTGGTGACTGAGCTCGATTAAGACCTCGCTTAAAAAGCGAGCCATGGCCATTACCGTTGAGAGACGGGTGTTTTGCAGCACCATGAATTCCATAAAACCACCAACATTAACCACCCCGGTGAGACTTAAATCTCCTACCGGGGGTAATTTTTTATTTAAGGCAGCTCCTGGGTTTAGAGGACCGTCTTTTAAAACTATTTGTCCAACGCTGTTTAATGACCCCAAGGAAGCGTCCACAGCAATGAGAAAGGGATTTTTATATTGAAGATAAATATTTTTTAAAGTTTCTTCTAAGTTTACCGCATGAACCGGTTCTTCTAAACAACCGTAAACATGAAAAAAATTTATCCGGGCGTTTTTTAAAAAGCTGCCCACTAAAGGGCCAAAAGCGTCGCCGGTGGAACGGTCGGTACCTATACACAAAATTACCACCGGTCGATTTAAAGCTTTTCGCAGAATTGCCCGACTTATTGCTGTTTTTAAAAGTTTTTTATCTTCCGGGTTTTGAAAATAAAACTTCAACTTCCTGCCCTCCCTCCGTCTTGTTACTATAATATCCAGATAAAGGAAAAATTATACTGTTTTTGCATAAAATTTAGTAGTACACGGGGAGGGTGATGGTTATTTGGTTAAAACTTGGAATGATTATTATAGGTAGTTTGGTAGGGGCAGGTTTTGCATCAGGTCAGGAGATCATGTTATTTTTTAATCGTTACGGAGAAAAAGGTTTTTTGGGAATAGTTTTAACCGGGGGGTTATTGAGTTTTTTTTCCTGGGGAACATTAAAGGTGAGCCATAATTTAAAACTAAAAAATTACCGGGAATTAATTGAGTTAAGCTTAAGTTCCCGTTATCAGTTTTTAGCGGATTTCGCTTTTACCGCGGTATTATTTGGAGGTTTAGGAGTAATGCTTTCCGCCAGCGGGGCAATTTTTCACGAATATTTTAACCTTCCGGGTCTCTTTGGTATTGGCTTTTTGCTTTTAATTGTTCTCTTAACGGGTCAAAAACAACTGCTTGGTTTATATTATATAAACATAATCTTAACTCCCCTCTTGGTGATTTTTTTGATAGTAATTTCCTGTAAAGAATTAAGTGCGTTTAAGTATGTTGCGGCAGAAAACCATTGGCTGCAAAACTGGCTATCGGCAGCAATTATCTATGCTTCGTATAATATTTTGCTTTTGGGGTCGGTTTTGGTGCCGCTGGGGCGGGAAATGAAAGCTGCTGATATTATCGGAGGAGTAATTTTTGGTACAATACTTTTTTGGTTGTTAGCGGGGTTAATCTATTTTGCCTTGGCCGCTAACTATCCCGAGGTCCTTAAATATCAGGTACCATTGTTGTATTTAGCTGGTAAAAAGCATTTTGTTTCTTATTGGCTCTTTGGAATTTGTATTTGGCTTGCAGTGGCCACCACCGCAGTTTCCGATGGAGTGGCTTTGGCCCTTCGACTACCCAAAAGCCGAAGATTACTTTTTTTTGTATATTTTTTGAGTTTTTTAGTTGCCTTAATACCCTTTCAGTACCTGGTGAAATATCTTTATCCCCTTTTTGGCTATGCCGGTTTTTTATTTTTATATTGTTTGTTAAAATTATTAATAGGAATAAAATGGTAGGTGGTTAGGATGAGCTTCAATACCCTTGATTATTTACTGCTGGGATTGTTTTTATTTTTATTATTTAAAGGAAGCCGGGAAGGAATTTTGGGACTTCCGGTAAAAATTACTGCCCTTGCAGGTGGGGTCATAGTTTCATTTTTATGGGGGGACATGCTGTTTCCCAAAGTTATTCCTGCTTTTTTACCCTATCTTCCGCAAAGCCTGAAAAATCAGTACTTACCGGTGTTTTTTAAAGGGGTTTTATTTTTAGTAACGGCATTCTTAATCTGGAAAGCCGGGGGAAGTTTTCGCCGGGGTCTTAGAAAAACTCCATTAGGAATTATAGATTCTCTTCTGGGAATTTTTTATAATGGAGTGAAAGGGGTTATTTTTTTAGTGGTGTTATCTCTTATTTTAATACCGTTGGCAGGGGTTTTAACTAAGACTTCTCTTGGGGGGGAGATTAAAGGCTTTTTAAGCTTGGTTCAAAATTCTCTGGTTTTAAATTACTTCTTTACCTTAGTTAAAGATGGCATTTCAACCTTTACAGGAATAAAGGAGGCTAAGTTATGGATTTAATGTTAAAACGGGAAAATATTTTTTCCAACACAAAAGACCAAAATCCAATCTACCAGTTTAACAGGGAGTATCTTGATTTTTTAAGCGGTTGTAAAACCGAACGGAAAGTAGCAAGTTACATAGTGGAAGAGGCTCAAAAACGCGGGTTTACGAATCTTGAAGAGGCTTTAAAAGAGGAAAAAACATTAAAACCCGGAGATAAAGTTTATCTTTTCTTTAAAAACAAAGCGGTGCTTTTAGCGGTAATCGGGGAAAAGCCTTTAAGAGAAGGTTTTAATTTAGTTGCATCTCATTTAGACGTACCGAGGCTTGATTTAAAACCGCAGCCTCTCTATGAAAAAGATGGCTTTGTTCTATTAAAAACTCACTACTACGGTGGAATTAAAAAATACCAGTGGGTAACAAGGCCTTTAGCTCTTTGGGGTACGGTAGTTTTGAAGGGCGGAAAAGTTTTAGATATAAAATACGGAGAAGACGAAAACGAGGGAGTTTTAACGATTACCGATCTACTACCTCACCTTGCTAAAGACCAGATGGAGAAAAAAATAAGAGAAGCCATTACCGGGGAAGATTTAAATGCGCTCACCGGAAATATTCCGGACCAGGAGGCCAAGGAAAATAAAATTAAAACTTATATCTTAAAACTTCTCCATGACCGCTTTGGTATAACTGAAGAAGATTTAATTACTGCGGAACTATCACTGGTACCGGCAGGTCCAGCCCGGGAAGTGGGTTTGGACCGGAGCATGGTTGGTGGTTTTGGCCAGGACGACCGGGTGTGCGTATTTACTTCCTTTAAAGCTCTCCTTGAAGCAGGCATTCCCGAAAAAACCGCGGTAGCGTTGTTTATGGACCGGGAAGAAATCGGCTCCATGGGTAACACCGGCATGCAAAGTAAGTTTTTAGAAAATGCAGTATTAAAGCTTTTGGCAGCATTGGGAAACAAAGATGAATTAGCATTAAGACTTTCTTTAGAAAATGCCCGGGCGCTATCGGCGGATGTGACTGCTGCGGTAGACCCGACCTTTGAAGGGGTTTTAGAAAAAAATAACGCAGCCCAGATTAATTACGGCATTGTTTTGACCAAATATACCGGCTCCGGCGGCAAGTACGGTACCAGCGAAGCATCGGCCGAGTTTATGCGGGAGATAATAGATTTATTTAATCAGGAAGGAATTCGCTGGCAAACCGGGGAACTGGGCAAAGTGGACCAGGGCGGTGGCGGTACCGTAGCTCAGTTTTTAGCAAATCTCGGGATGGAAGTATTGGATGCGGGAGTTGCTTTATTATCGATGCACTCTCCCTTTGAAGTAGCCGGTAAAGCGGATATTTATGAAGCTTACCGGGCGTATAAAGCATTTTTGAGTGGAGGTAAGTCGTAGGTGTTAAGTGGTCGGTAAAAGATAAAAACAAGAAGGAGGGTTTAGATAGAAATTGAAAAGCTATAGAAAGGAACTCTGGTTTAACCTTCCTACCCGCCGGGGTTTTGTCAACATTACCCCGGACGTAGAAAAATGCGTAAAGGAATCGGGAATTAAAGAAGGCCTTTGCCTGGTGAACGCCATGCACATTACCGCTTCGGTCTTTATCAACGACGATGAACCGGGGCTTCACCACGATTTTGAAGTATGGTTAGAACAGCTTGCACCGGAAAAACCTTATGAACGCTACCGGCATAACGGTTTTGAGGATAACGCCGATGCCCATTTGAAAAGAACTATTATGGGCCGGGAAGTCGTGGTAGCGGTTACCGAAGGTAAGCTTGACCTTGGGCCCTGGGAGCAAATTTTTTACGGGGAGTTTGACGGGAAACGGAAAAAAAGGGTTTTGGTGAAAATTATCGGGGAATAACCCTATATAAGCTCCAATAACGGCTTAATATCATAGCGGCGGCGGTGGAAATTACTCCACAGGTCGCCGTATTTTTTTACCCGCTCCCAGATAGTTTTGATAGTAAACTCGGCAGGGGAGATCTCCCCTTTCGTTACCTCTTCCCACAAAAGAGGGGTGGATACCGGAGCTTTTGGCAGGGGCCGAAGACTGTAAGGAAAAACCATAGTGCGTCCCCGGGTATTTTGAAGATAGTCAAGGTATACTTTGCCTGTTCGCTTTTTAATTACCCGCTCCAAAGTTACCTTTTCGGGATAAGCTTTTAAAATTAACCGGCAAAGATTAAAAGCTGCCCGGGTGGTGTCTTTAAAACCGTACTTTGGCTCTATGGGGACAAAAAGGTGCAAACCTTCTTTTCCGGAGGTTTTGGGCCAGGCCTCAAGGCCAAGTTTCAAAAGGACCTCCCGTAAAAGAAGGGCCACAGGAAGGCAATCCTGAAAAGTCAACGGTGGTTCGGGATCTAAATCAAAAACCAAAATATCCGGATTTTCTATCCGGGGTACTTCTGAAAGCCAGCAGTGAAGCTCGATTACGCCCTGATTTACAAGCCATAAAAGGGCCTCTTTATTTGCTACAGAGGGATAGTTTACCCATTTCTTTTCTTTTTCGTGCCAGATAGCTACTTTATTTAAAAAATTAGGAGCATAGGCGGGAATTTCTTTTTGGTAAAAGCTTTTTCCGGCAATTCCGTCAGGAAAGCGGTTCATCACAAAGGGGCGGTTACTGATATAGGGAAGGATGTGGTCAGCCATTAAGTAGTAATAAGCAATAACATCTTTTTTATAAATTAGATCCGCAGGATAAAAAATTTTATCGGGATTGGTAATGATTTTACTTAAATCCATGGTTACCTCCCTTGGCCGGAGAAAACCCCACAATTTTGGGATGGCGAAGTCCGCCAGGGGTTTTTTCAAGATATTGAATCCTAACTTCTAAAAGAGGATAAAGAGTGATTTCCCGGGGATTTTTTTCTTTAACTATGGGGGTAAGTAAATTTAAAAGGTCGTTTTGTCCCCAAAAAGGGATTTTATAGCTTTTATTAGTCTTCTGGTCAAAAACCATTAAGCTTTCCACATTCCCCTGCTTTAAGAAAACTTTTGTTAAAAGAAAATTTTCTTTGGTATAATTTTTTATTTTAAGCCAGAGGGCGGTACGTTTTCCCGGGTAATAAAAAGAAGAAATTTTTTTGGCAACTATCCCTTCGTAATTTTCAAAAGCTGCCCTGTCAAAAAAATCCCTTCCCTTTTCGAGGACGTACGGAGCAATTTTAAAAGGCGGTGGTAGGTCTTTTAAAAAGCTTTTGCGCTCAAGAAGAGGTGTAGTTAAAAGATTTTTCCCGGAAAATCTTAAAACATCAAAAATTACTAAAAAAATATTTTCTTCCTTTTTGGAGAACCCCAGAAGCTTGGAAAAACTTCCCTTCTTACCCTCCCCCCAGATAATTTCTCCATCCAAAACGGTATCTTTCGGAAAAAATGTTTTAACTTCGGTCAATTGAGGAAAAGAAAGGGCTAAATTTTTACCGTTTCGGGAAATTAATTTAACCTCTTTTTCAATAAAAACAAGGCAGCGAAAACCATCCCATTTATATTCAAAAAGCCAGGAACTA
The DNA here is from genome assembly GCF_000427565.1 of Carboxydothermus ferrireducens DSM 11255. Lineage (NCBI taxonomy): Bacteria > Bacillati > Bacillota > Clostridia > Thermoanaerobacterales > Thermoanaerobacteraceae > Carboxydothermus > Carboxydothermus ferrireducens. The sequence goes on along the minus strand of NZ_ATYG01000010.1, from coordinate 28,010 downwards.
TCATCAAAGGGAGCTTCCCTTTCTTCTAAAAGCATGGGTTTAAACAAAGCTTATGCACCAACTTTTTCTCCGGTAATTTTTTCTAAAGACAAACGCAGAGCTTCGGTTAAATCAATAACTTTTGCCGGAACTTTTTCTTCGGGAATGACAATGGCTTCGTGCTGGATTTTCTTTTCAATTACCTCCATTAAAGCTTCCCGGTAAGTATCTTTATATTTTTCGGGAGTAAAAGGAGTGGTTAAAGAATCGATTAACATTTTGGCCATAGAAAGCTCCCGTTCCTCCACCGGGATTTCCTCAGGTATTTCCAATATTTCAAACTTACGAATTTCGTCGGGATAGAAAATGGTGGAAACGGTTAAAACCTGTTCTTTAAAAACCCGCACCATAGCGATATTTTCCTTAGTTCTTAAAACCATCTTTGCGATGGCAATTTTCTTGCTGTCCTTTAAAGCCTGCATTAACAAGGCATAAGGTTTTTCTCCGCCTTCGGAAGGTGTTAAGTAATAGCTTTTTTGCAAGTAAATAGGGTCCACTTCGGCTAAATTTACAAAATCCAAAATTTCAATTTTTCGCCCTTTTAACTTCGGTAAAGCTTCAAGCTCTTCTTCGGTAAAAGTGACAAACTGTCCTTTAGAAAATTCATAGCCTTTGGTAATTTCCTCCGGGCTAACTTCGCGGTTGCATACGGCACAGAACTTTTTATAATGAATTGGCCCGCCGCAGTTTTGGTGAATAAGGGAAAAAGAGATGCTTTTAGATTCGGTTGCAGGATAAAGTTTTACCGGAATGGATACCAGACCAAAGGCGATAAAACCCTTCCAGATTGGCCGCATAAAATCCGCTCCTTTTTAATTTAGTATGGCGGGAAGAAAAATTTTTAAACTTATAACGAATAGTAATTATATTGAAAAGAAAAATGACAAAAATTTATTTGAAATATAAATATTCATTATGTTATTATCTTGAAGGAAAGAAAGGAGGAAATTGATAATGGGCGAAATTATCAAAAGCTATTACCGGAAAGTAATTGCGGAATTTTGGGACCAAAAGACTGCGGTCGTACTTCTGGGCATTTTAAGCGGCCTTTACTTTGGAACAGTTGGCGTGGTATGGGCGGTAACCGGAGAGTTTACCCGCTGGGGGGCAAGCTTTCTTAAATTAATCGGAGTGGACTTATCTCCTTATACTTATTTAAAAATCATCAAATATAAAGGTACCGTTTTAACCCGGATAGACGGGGTAATGGTGCTGGGAATGTTTGCGGGAGCCTTGATTGCAGCTCTTTTCGGGCAAAATTTTAAACTTAGAATCCCTACCGCTAAAAGGGTGCTACAGGCTTTAATTGGCGGTATAATTGCCGGCTTTGGCACCCGCCTTGCCATGGGGTGTAATTTAGCGGCCCTTTTTACCGGAATACCTCAGTTTTCGCTTCATACCTGGTTTTTTACCCTGGGAACAATTTTTGGTACCTATATTGGAATAAAAATTACCCTCTCTCCTTATTTTCGGGGAGAGCCCAAACTGGTCAAAGCTTCGGAATTTAATGCGGAAAATTTAAAGGCAAATACCCAGATCCAACCCTTTTTGGGCTGGCTTGGACTTATTATTTTTGCCGGAATTTTATTGTCCCGGCCGGAAATGCCGAATAATTTAAAACTTGCTACCGTTTTTGGCTTTGCCTTTGGCTTTTTAATTCAAAAGGGGCAGGTCTGCTTTACCTCAGCCTTCCGGGATTTATGGTTGGTTGGACGCACGACTACGCTAAAGGCTCTGGTCTGGGGTATGGCGGTGCAGATGCTTCTGACAGCGGTATTTATCGCCAAGGGAACGCCTGCCAAAGTTCTCTGGGCCGGTCCCAATGCGTTAATTGGTGGCCTTTTATTTGGTATTGGGATTGTTATTGCCGGAGGATGTGAGACCGGCTGGATGTACCGGTCAATGGAAGGCCAGGTTCACTTCTGGTTTGTAGGGTTGGGCAATGTGATTGGGGCAACAATCTTGTTCCTGGTGTGGGATAAGGGGGTTTATAAATACTTAGCCGAGCCGTTTCCGAAGTTTAGCTTGATAGAACATTTTGGTTACTTACCGGCCTTTATATTGACTGGATTATTCCTTTTAGGGCTGTACTTATGGGCGGATTTACGGGAAGCAAGCGGCAGGTCTATGATAAAAAATAAGACCATGCCGGTGAGGAGGGTGTAATATGGAAGAGAAACGGTATGTCTTGGATTTACGGGGTGAACCCTGTCCTTATCCGGTGGTGTATTCCCTGCAGGTTCTGGCAGAACTGGAAAGCGGAGCGCTTTTGGAAATTTTAGCCGATTGTCCGCAATCGTTTAAATCGGTCCCGGAAGAAGTGGTAAAAGCCGGGTACGAAATGGCTGAACCTCCGCAAAAAATCGGGCCAACGTTAAGGTTTCTGGTAAGAAAACCTTAAAATTTGATAAATTAAAAAGGCCGAGAAGCTTTTAGCTTTTCGGCCTTTTAAACATTAAACCTGAAGTAAATGACATCGCCATCCTGTACCACGTAATCTTTTCCTTCCAAGCGGATTAAGCCTTTTTCCCGGGCGGCGGTCATCGAGCCAACTTCTATTAATTCTTCCCAGGGAATAACTTCTGCCCGGATAAAGCCTCGCTCGATGTCCGAGTGGATTTTGCCGGCGGCCTGAGGAGCTTTGGTACCTCTTTTTATGGTCCAGGCTTTAACCTCCTGGGGCCCGGCAGTAAAGAAGGTAATCAGGCCAAGTAAAGCATAACCGGTTCTAATAAGTTTATTTAACCCCGGCTCTTCAATACCAAGGTCTTCCAAAAACAACGCCCGTTCATCTTCGGGAAGTTCCTGTAATTCGCTTTCGATTTTAGCCGACAGTACAACAACTTCGGCATTTTCCTTTGCGGCAATTTCCCGCACTATATCGACTTCTTTGGGCGGCGAGAGAAGATCTTTTTCTCCCACATTGGCCACGTAAACTACGGGCTTGGCGGTGATAAAACCGATTTCCCGTAAAATCTCCTTTTCCTCATCGGAAAATTCGTGGGCCCGTACCGGAAGACCCCGGTCAAAGCCGTCAATTATTCTTTTAAGCATTTCTGCCTCAATTTTGCCCCGTTTTTCCCCGCTTTTGGCAACTTTTTCCGCCCGCTCTAAACGTCTTTGGGCGGTTTCTAAGTCCGCTAAGATAAGCTCGGTATTTATGGTATCAATATCCCGGGCGGGGTCTACCGAACCTTCGACGTGGGTAACGTTAGGGTCGGTAAAACAGCGTACCACATGGGCAATACCGTCAACCTGCCGGATGTGGGATAAAAATTTATTGCCCAAGCCCTCTCCCCGGCTTGCTCCCCGAACAAGACCGGCAATATCCACAAAACGGGTAACGGCCCGTACCACCCGTTCGGGTTTTACTACTTCCGCAATTTTATCCACCCGGGGGTCGGGGACTTCTACCACTCCCACGTTGGGTTCAATGGTGCAAAAAGGATAATTGGCCGCTTCGGCTTTAGCCTTGGTTATCGCATTAAATAAAGTAGACTTTCCCACATTGGGCAGTCCCACAATTCCTATTTCCATCTACTTCCTCCTCTTTATAATTAATGTTTTTTAATTGTTTTTAGTTTCCAACATCCAACCTTCCAATTTCTAACTTCCAGTAGTTTTGCGTACCGCCCGAATTTTTCTAATAATTTTTTCCCGGGGAACTAAAATAATATGGCCGCAGCCGGTGCATTTTAAGCGAAAATCAATACCTATTTTTAGCACTTCCCACTCGTAATTTCCACAGGGGTGTGGCTTTTTTAGTTTAATTATATCGCCTATTTGAATTTCACGCGGATCAACCATTATCCATCTCCCTTTCCTCCCGGGTAATGTAGACCCGTCGGGGATATGGAATTTCAATACCTTCGGCGTCAAAAGCTTCTTTAATGGCTTTTCTAAGCTCCCACTCGATATTCCACTGTTCCATGGGCTTTACCTTGGCAATTACCCGAAAAACCATTTCCGAGGGTCCGAAATTAACAATCCCCAAAACCTTGGGGCCTTCATAGATAAGTTCTCCGTATTTTTCTTTTATTTGCTGGCAAACCCTTTCTAAAACCCGGTTTACCTTTTCCACATCTTCTTCGTACGCTACCCCTACGTCCACTAAAGCCCGTTGCGGTCCCCGGGTTTTGTTGGTGACCATCGTTATACTGCCGTTGGGGATGATATGAAGCTCACCGGTAAAATCCCGGAGTTTGGTAACTCTAAGCCCTAATTCTTCGACAATGCCGGAGGTTTGCCCGATGGTAACGTAATCCCCCACCGCAAACTGGTCTTCCATTAAAATAAAAAAACCGCTTATCACATCTTTAACCAAGTTCTGGGCGCCAAAGCTTACGGCTAAACCTAAAATACCAGCTCCGGTTAGAAGGGTTTTGGCAAAACCGGTATTTTCAAAGACCTGGGCAATAATAGTAAGAAATGCGGTAATGTAAATAAAGTAACTCCAGAGACTTTTTAAGATGGTACGCAGGGTTTCAACCCGGTTTTCCTTAAGGCTTAATTTTTTGCCGTAGGGAACGATAAAACGGTTGATAAAGGAGTGGCCAAGCTTAAGTAGTACCACCGAGCTTACCAGAATAATCAAAAGAATTAAGGATTTATCGAGAATTTTATCCCAGTTTAAGTTTAAAAGGCCAAAATTCATCAGTATCCCTCCGGCAATTAATCTATTACAATATTATATTTAATCTTTTCCAAAAAAACAAATGGTACCGGAAGGGACGGTTCTTACAGTGACCATTTTCCGTTATAAAAGACAAAAAAATTGCCAGCGATAAGCTCGCTGGCAGAACCGTCCCTTAAATACCCAGTTTGGCGCGGCGGTCGTTGATGTGGGCAAGGATATCATCGGCAACTTTAACCGGGTCGCTCCCCACGGCTATTCTTCCGCCGGTGATACTGGGGAGGTCCCGGGTTAAAAGTTTTACCAGGTTTGGTGCACCCATCACCGGAGGATCCGGAGCCACATGGGTATATAAGCCATAGGCTAAAGCAAAGAGGGCGTCAATGGTAGCTTTTTGTTCCATGTACATGGGAGCGGTCACGGCTACCGGCAAATCGGCGGTGTCAACGTTTAAGGCGTTGGCTAAAGCTGTTACCACTAAAGAAATTCGGCCGGTGTCGGTACAGGTCCCAAAAGAAAGTACCGGTGGAATGTTTAAGCTCCGGCATACTTCGGAAAGTCCGGTTCCGGCTAAGCTTATCGCATCCAAATTACAGAGTCCGGCAACTTCAAGGGCATGGTTGCCGCAGCCACCGGATAAGATCAGGATATCCCGCTTAATTAACTCTTTTGCCAGGTTTACGGTGACGTAATCCTGGGGTCCGTTTTTTAGAGTGGTGCAATTAACAAGTCCCACTGCTCCTTTAATCTTTCCGGCTTTAATCACTTCAATTAAAGGATTTATGCTACCGCCCAAAGCTTTTAAAATAGCTTCCGGGGTGAAACCGGTGATGGCTTTTTGGATGTTGGCGGGAATTTTGGGGGTAATTTTTCCGTGGCGTTTGTTTTTAAAGCTGTCAACGGCGATATCAATGATTTTTTGCGCAATTTCCCGAACTTCACTGGGCTTATAGTCAAGGAAATGGTGAATACCCGGAAAACGTACCAGCCGGGATACCGAGACTAATGTTGCTCCGTATTTTTCTGCTAAAGGTCCTAAATTGGGCGGTGAGCAGTTCATATCCATCGCCAAGACATCAACGGCTCCAGTGGCCAACATCGGCTCAATAGTTAGCCAGTTGCCGGTTAGACCCCGGAAAACTTCATCCTTTTGGAAGCGCTGGACTACTTCCTGACCACTTTCAATACTGCCGTAAATTCTAAGGCCTTTTGCTCCGGCGGCTTTGGCTTTATCCTGGTTTACCGCTTCTTTAGCCGCTAAGATTAAAGCCACCCCGACAAACGGTTCGTGACCGTTAAAGACGATGTTGACGTAATCCGCATCAAAGATGCCCAGGTCCACATCCATTTCATGGGGCATACCGGTACCAAATAAAATATCCTGCACCAGCTCAAGGCCTATCTGGGCACCGTAAATACAAGAAAGTCCGAGCCTAAGTCCTTTAGTTGCTAAGGAGACATAATCCCCGTCGACGTTTGTAAGGCAGCTGGCGGCGGCATCTTTTAGCTCGTGCAGGGGACCGGCCGGATAAATTCCAAGCTTACGCCAGACTTCTTTTCGTTTTAAAGGAGCGTAGACCTCAATCATTTTCCCCGGTTCGTCATAGTCCCGGTATAACTCCCAGATTAAAAAGTCGGAAAGACGTACTGCCACATCTTCCGGTTTGCCTTCGGTGTTTAGCTCTAAATCCTTGGCCATCTGGTAAAGTTTATCTTTATCGGTAATGGTAAAGGGGGTGTTACCGAGAGCGGTCATTTTTAAAGTTTTATAAGCTTCATAGGCATGGTAAGTATAGGTTGAAGTACCCATTACGTTTCTTAATAGCATGTAGCGCATTGCCATGCCATCGGCGTTAATTCCGCAGACCCCTAAGATTGCTCCAACCTTTTCGTTTATCCGGCAAGGACCGTTACTGCAGAGCTGACAGGAAACCCCCAGTTCACAGTAATTGCAGCGGATCTTTTCCTGGGGGTCAAAACGGTCAAAACAGTTGGAAAGCTGGTCTTCGGCTAATCGCTGATATAGCTCGTTAACCGATGGGTGAATGGACGTCTTTGTAGCCATTTTACCTACCTCCTCCAAAAAATTTTCTTTTTTAGATTGGTATTTAAAAGAAAAAAATATACATAAGGTTGCCAAAATAGCTTGGGAGTGTTATAATTTTTGCGGCAAACTGTACTACCCTGCTCTATCCAGCGAGATAGGGCCATAGTCCAGAGGGAGGAGGTGTAAGTAATGCTGCGGCAGTACGAAGTAATGTACATTTTGCATCCGGAGCTTGATGCGGAAAAAACCGAAAGCATTATTGAGAGATTTAAAGGGATGATTGAACAGGAAGGCGGCGAAGTAACCAAAATCGACCGCTGGGGGAAACGGCGTTTTGCCTATGAAATTAAAAAGCTCCGGGAAGGCTATTATGTGGTAATGAACTTTAAAGCCAAAGCGGAAACTGCACAAGAGCTTGACCGGCTTTTAAGAATTTCCGATGATGTTGTGCGGCATATTGTAATTCGGGAAGACAAGTAACCTTTTGGGGTGAATTTTATGTTTAATAAAGTTATTTTAATAGGGAGGCTGACCCGGGACCCGGAGCTTAGACATACACCCCAGGGAACGCCGGTAGCATCGATCACCGTTGCGGTAGACCGTCCTTTTACCACCAAAGAAGGGCAACGGGAAACCGACTTTATTGATGTGGTGGTTTGGCAGAAGCTTGCCGAAACCGTCGCCCGCGTCTTAACCAAAGGACGGCTTGTTATGGTGGAAGGAAGACTGCAAATTCGAAGCTATACCGATAAAGAAGGCCAGAAACGGCGGGTTTATGAAGTAGTGGGGGAAAACGTGAGGTTTTTAGATAAACCCAAGAATGCTGGATTGGCTCCTGGCAACTTACCTGACGAGTTTCCTGCGGTGGACTTTGACCCGTCGGATTTTGGTACGGAAATCGAGATTAGCGATGAAGATATCCCATTTTAACGTAAGGGAGGTTGGACCGTGAAAAAAGAAAAAGGTAGCCGCCGCAAAAAGCGGGTATGTGCTTTTTGCGTGGATAAAATAGTAGATGTAGATTACAAAGACGTAAACCGTCTGAAAAAATATATTACCGAACGGGGTAAAATTCTTCCCCGGCGGATTTCCGGTAATTGTGCCCGGCACCAGCGGCGTCTTACTACCGCCATCAAGCGGGCTCGAATTATGGCTTTACTGCCGTTTACCGTAGAATAAGCGCTGAAAAAGGAGCTTTTTATGGCTCCTTTTTTTAGTTTATTGCAAGTTCCAGCGTTTTACTCTATAATAATTGGCAACTTACGATTATAATTAAAGTTGAATAAAAAATGAGGTGATTTTTTGAACAGCACCCGGCAGTTAGTAGAAAGTGCTTTTTTAGCGGCGATTACAGCGGTTTTGGTCATATTAAGTGTGTATTTTCCGCCCTTGGCGATAGTTGTAGATTTTCTTACCCCCATACCTATTGCCGTGTTAGTGGTAAGGCATTCGACCAAAGCAGGTATTTTGGCAATTGGGGTGGCGGCTATTCTTCCCCTTTTGACTATGGCTGACCCTATAACGGTTTTTACGGTTTTATTTAAGACGGGACCTCTTGGGCTTGTTTATGGCTATTTTATCAAAAGAAACTTAAAACCAACCTTAACCGTTGCCGCTGGAATGGTAGCAGGAACTTTAGGAACGGTAATTACGTGGGGGATTACGTTTTTCCTGACAAAAATTAATCCCTTTGCCATCGGGCGGGATATGGAGGAAGCGGGAAAACAGGTATTGGAGTTTTACTATAAAACGGGACTTATAAAGCCCGGTACCGAACAGGCGAAAATGTTAGCCGATACTTTTGCCCAGATGCCTAAAATAGCCGAGCTATTACTTCCCGGGGCAATTCTAATTTCTTCGCTAATTTTTGCCTATCTTACCTTTATTCTTACGAAAAAGCTTTTGGGCCGCTTAGGATATAGTTATCCCGACCTGCTTCCTTTTCGGCTCTGGCGGATGCCCTTATGGCTTTTATTGGTGATGGCGGTGGGGGTACTAATGTTTTCGGGCTTTCAAAAATACCCGGTAATAAGTAAAATTGGCTTTAATCTTATATATATAACCGGCTTTTTGTTTTTTATAAGTGGACTGAGCATTACCGTCTTTGCCTTTAAAAACCAGGTTTTGCCGCCATTGTGGCGAACATTTTTAATAGTTTTTGGGATATTATATCCCCCTATGGCCATGTGGTTTATCCTGGTTTTGGGCATGACCGATACATTGTTTGATTTTCGCAAAAAGTGGGAATCCGGGAGGGTAAATGATGAAGGTAATACTTCTAACGGAAGTTAAAAAACTTGGGAAAAAGGGAGATGTAGTGGAGGTTGCCGAAGGTTACGGGCGTAACTACCTGATTGCCAAAGGTCTTGCGGTAGAAGCTACCGAAGGTAAATTAAAGGAATTACAACAACAGAAAGAAGCGGCTAACCGGAGGAAAGAAAAAGAATTGCAAGAGGCAAGAAGCTTGGCGGAAAAGCTTAAAAATATTGAATTAGTCTTATACGGAAAATGCGGGGAAAATGGCAAGCTTTTTGGAGCGATAACCAGTAAAGATATTGCCGAAGCTTTAGAAAAAGATCACCAAATTAAAATTGATAAAAGAAAATTGGATTTAAAAGAAAACATTAAAGCCCTTGGAATGTATACGGTAGAAGTAAAGCTTCATCCGGAGGTAACAGCAAAACTCAAGGTAGCGGTTAAAGAAGAAGGAAGGGGTTAAAGGTGAAATTTTTTCTACTGCCTAACGAGCGGCGCGAATTGGAAAAAAAAGTCGAACTAATCGGAAATGTATTAACCAATTTATACGGTCCGGATAAACTTATTTTAAAAGCTGCCAAGGTGGAAGCCTTAAATCTCATTCAATCGGAGAAGTTAGAAGAAAAGGTTTTGGGCTATCAGAAAATCGTCTTGGAGGATCCCTCCCTGACCCGGGTACCGGCGGCAGGTGAACTTGCCGAAATTTTAGCAACCATTGAAGACCATATAGCGGATATTTTAGCCCGCCGGACGGTAGAGGAAGACCTGGAGCGCAAAGTAGAGCGGAAGATGCAGGAACGGCATGAGGAGTATTTAGAGGAAATCCGGCGGCAGGTTTTAAAAGAATCCGGCAACGTGGAAAACGCTCAAACCTTAAAAAAACTTGCCCGCCTGGAAAAATTAGAAGAAACCAAAATTGCTGCCACGGCTATGTCTTTTCTCCGTCCCCGGAGTTTTTCCGAAATCGTCGGGCAGGAGCGGGCCATTCGGGCACTTTTAGCAAAACTTTCGTCACCTTTTCCCCAGCACATCCTCTTATATGGACCGCCGGGGGTGGGGAAGACCACCGCTGCCCGTTTGTGTTTGGAAGAGGCCAAAAAGCGTAAAGGTTCACCCTTTGCTCCGGATGCTCCCTTTGTGGAAGTGGATGGTACTACATTGCGCTGGGACCCCAGGGAAGTTACCAATCCCCTTTTGGGTTCGGTGCATGATCCCATTTATCAGGGAGCCCGCCGGGACTTAGCGGAAACGGGAGTGCCGGAACCAAAACTCGGACTTGTTACCGAAGCCCACGGTGGGATATTGTTTATCGATGAAATTGGGGAGTTGGACCCTTTATTACAAAATAAGCTTTTAAAAGTTTTGGAAGATAAACGGGTATATTTTGATTCGGCCTATTACGACCCCGATGACCCCAATGTACCGCAGTACATTAAAAAAATCTTTGAAGAAGGGGCGCCGGCGGACTTTATTTTAATCGGTGCTACCACCCGCTCGCCGGAAGAAATAAATCCGGCCTTAAGGTCACGCTGCGCGGAAATCTTTTTTGAGCCGTTGGGGCCTGCGGAAATAAAGGAGATAGTTTTAAAAGCGGCGCAAAAGTTAAATGTCAAACTTGCTCCGGATGTACCGGAGCTAATTGCCGGTTATACGGTGGAAGGACGGAAGGCAGTAAATATTTTAGCCGATGGATATGCAATAGCCCGGTTTAAAAATCCCGAAGGGGATGCTTTAACCATTACCGCCGATGATATTTTAGAGGTGGTTAATGTCAGCCGGATTTCTCCCAATAACCTGGTTAGAGGTAGCGATACTTATGAAATTGGCAAAGTCTTTGGCTTAGGGGTTTATCAGTATTTGGGGTCGGTATTAGAAATTGAGGGAATAGCCTTTGATGCTAAAACTCCCGGTCAGGGAACGGTTCGTTTTAACGATACTGCCGGTTCTATGGCAAAAGATTCGGTGTTTAATGCTTTGTCGTCTATCCGAAAAATTACCGGCATCGATCCCCATAACTATGACCTGCATGTAAACGTAGTAGGCGGAGGTAATATTGACGGTCCTTCTGCCGGGGCAGCGCTGTTTTTGGTGATGTACTCGGCAATTACCAGGACTCCTTTGCGCCAGGACATTGCTATTACCGGTGAGATTTCCGTGCACGGAAGGATTAAGCCCGTAGGCGGAATTCCGGAAAAAATTTACGGCGCTAAACAGGCGGGGATTTCTACGGTACTGATTCCCTTTGATAATTTAAAAGACGTACCCCGGGGTCATTTGGGGATAAAGGTTGTGCCGGTAAAGACGGTAGAAGAAGTAGTGGAAATTGCCACCCAAAAACCCCTTTTAACCACCAGGGCGGTGTAGGAGGATTTCTTTATGAACGAGCTTTTAATGCTACCTCCGCATAATATTGATGCCGAACAGGCGGTTCTTGGGACCATATTAAGTAATGGTGAAAGCCTTTATAAAGTCATTGAAATCTTAAAACCCGAGGATTTTTACCGGGAATCCCATAAACTTCTTTACCAGGTAATGCTTGAATTAAATGAAAAGGGCGAACCGATTACCATTTTAACGGTAACCGAGGCCTTAAAACAAAAAGGTGACCTGGAGCGGGCGGGGGGAGTTTCGTATATTGCTTCCCTTTTAGCCATGGCAGTGCCGGAAGCTACCCTGGAAAGCCATGCCGAGATAATTGAAGAAAAAGCAGTTTTGCGGCATTTAATCGACCTTTCGGAGAAAATAAAAAGGCTTAGTTATACTGAAAAAGATGCGGAAAGCATTTTAGAAGAGGCGGAACGACTGGTTTTAGAAGTAGGAATGAAACGGAATCAGCAGTCGTATACCGCGGTTCGAGAAATTGTTTACGACGCCATCGAACGAATTGAGTTTTTATACCAGAACCGGGGCAATATTACCGGGATTCCGACTCATTTTTACGATTTAGACCGGATGTTAAACGGCTTGCAAAAAAGCGACCTGATTATTGTGGCCGCCCGGCCGGCGATGGGAAAAACCAGTTTTTGTCTTAATGTCGCCCAAAATGCTGCGATTAAAAGCGGAGTGCCGGTGGCGGTTTTTAGCCTGGAAATGTCCAAAGAGCAGCTGGTGACCAGGATGCTGACCTCCGAAGCCATGGTAGACCAGCACCGGGTAAGGGCCGGGGAGCTTTCCGATGAAGATTGGCTGCGGCTTACGGAAGTGGCGGGAATATTAGCTAAAGCTCCGATTTACATTGACGATACGCCCGGTTTAACGATCCGCGAGCTCCGGGCCAGAGCAAGGAGGCTTAAGCAGGAAAAAAACATCGGATTAATTATAATTGACTACCTGCAACTTTTAAACGGCAGTCGCCGGGCCGAAAGCCGGCAGCAGGAAATTTCCGAAATCTCCCGGGCCTTAAAAGGGTTGGCGAAAGAGTTAGACTTGCCGGTGGTGGCGTTATCCCAGCTTTCCCGGGCGGTGGAGGCGCGGCAGGATAAAAGGCCTATTATGTCGGATTTAAGGGAATCCGGTTCGTTAGAGCAGGATGCCGATATTGTCATGTTTATCTACCGGGAAGAGTATTACAAGCCCGATACGGAAAAGAAAAGCATAGCGGAAATTATCATTGCCAAGCAAAGAAACGGCCCAACGGGGATTGTGGAGCTGGGATTTTTAAAAGAATTCACCAAATTTGTTAATTTAGCCAAAAAGTATACGGAATAATTTTTTTGGCAAAACTTGACGATGGAAAGATAATAGCGGTATACTAAATTTAAAACGCAGCATTAGACGGGACAAAGTAACTTTGTCCCGCTTTTGCGTTTTTAGGGGAATATTATACAAAAAAAAGTTTTTTTAAGAAAAATTATATAACAGCTTAGGATGGTAAAAATGCGCATAGTAGAAGCCTTTATTGGCGAATATGCCAGCGGAAAGAGTGAAAATGCAGTAAACCGGGCATTAGAACTAAAAAATCAAGGCCGAACGGTAAACCTGGTGGACTTGGATACGGTAGAACCATTTTATACCCTGACTCCCATTAAAAAAGAGTTGGAAGCTTTGGGACTTAAAGTATTGGCCTGGGAGCGGGATGAGGCTCTTGGCTTTGGGGAGACAGGGGTACTTTTAAAGCCGGAAATTCGCTGGGCTCTTAGATATCCTGGAGACGTAATTTTTGATGTGGGCTACGGTGTGCATGGTTCAAGAAGTTTAAACTTAATTGAAGGAATCTGGCAGGAACCAAATTTAAAAGTTTATGCGGTTATCAATGCTTCCCGTCCCATGACCCGGGAAGTTGATGATATTGTCGAGCATGTAAAAAGCCTTGGCCGGGTGGATGGATTAATCAACAATACCCACCTGGGGGATGAAACCACCTGGGATGTAATTTGTGACGGCGAGGAAAAAGTGTTAAGGGCTGCAAAAATTTTGGGCTTACCGGTATTATGGACCGCCGTTGACCAAAAACTAATTAATGGTAATGGGGAAATGCTTCAAAAGCTTAAAACCCCGGTTAAGGGGTTAATAAGATACATGCCAAAAACTTTTTGGTAATACTACGAGGAGGTGCGAAAAATGGCAAATAAGCCAATTACCGGGGAGCAAAGAGTGTTTATGACCGGGAACGAAGTTATCGCTTATGCGGCGGTGATGGCCGAAGCGGATATTATGTACGGTTACCCGATTACTCCCCAAAACGAAATTATGCACTACTGGACCAGGCTTGCGCCAAAATACGGCAAAAAGTTTTTACAAACCGAGGACGAGCTCTCGGCTGGTTTTACTACCATAGGAGGGGTCCTGGCCGGAAGAAAGGCTTTTACCGCCACTGCCGGTCCTGGCAACACCTTGATGCAGGAGCCGATGTCCATGGCGGAAATGATGCGGATTCCCACCCTCTTGATAGTACAACAGCGGGGTGGTCCATCAACGGCTACCGTTATCTATTCCCAGCAGGAAGTGACGATGACCACCTTTGGTGGCAACGGTGAAGGCTTTAGAATTGTCTACTCTACCGCAAGCCACCAGGACCTTTATGATTATGTAATTAAAGGTTTTAATACCGCGTGGAAATACCGTTTCCCCACCTTTATCTTGGGCGATGGTTATCAAGCCAAAATGCGGGAAGCCTGTGTTATGTACGATCCTGCCGAAAGAGGGATCGAACTTGTGAAACCTACTCCTTACATGGGTGCTCCCGGCACTCCCGGGGTAGACCGCAAACCAAGTCATATGCGGAACACCTACAATACCGAGGAAGAGCTGTATGAAGTGGTCATGAACCTTGCCAAAGCGTACGAAGCCATAATACCGGAAGTGGTAGAATTTGAGGAACTAAATGCCTTTGAAGCGGATACCGTTATCATTGCCCACGGTGTCGTTTCCCGGGCGGCCAAAGGAGCGGTAAAAGAGCTTCTTGCCGAAGGTGAGAAAAAAGTTGGTTATTTCCGGCCAATTACCTTGAGACCTCTTGCGGTAAACGAACTACGGGAAATTGCTCAAAGAGCCAAGAAACTGATTATAGCTGAATCTTCCTATGGTCAGCTTTTAAAGCAAATTAAAGAAGCAATTTACGGAACCGATGTTGAAATACACACCATCTTAAAGCCGGGTGTGGGCATTACCCAGGAAGAAATCGTGGCCAAGTACCACGAGGTTAAATAAGGGAGGGATAAAGGTGAACTATCCGCAAATACCAAAAAGCTGGAATATAGAATCAAAACCCCATAAGTTTTGCCCCGGCTGTGGCCACGGGATAGCTTTGAAAGCTTTAGGTATGGTCATTGATGAGCTTGGCATTCAGGATAAAACGGTTTTTGGTGTAGATATTGGTTGTTCCCTTTTGGCCTGGGACTTTTTCAATGTGGATACCATCCAAACCCACCACGGTCGTACCACACCGGTCATAACCGGGATAAAGAGGGCTAACCCGGAATTAATAACCATTGCTTACATGGGGGACGGTGGCGGTTACGCTATTGGTTCGCAGCACCTGGTTAATGCTGCAGCAAGAAATGAAAAAATCACCGTTATCCTGATTAACAACACCAACTACGGAATGACCGGTGGGCAAATGGCACCAACGACCCTGCCCGGACAAAAAACTGAAACCACCCCTTATGGCCGGGATGTCGATGAAACCGGTTATCCGACCTTAGGTCCGGAAATGGTAGCGGCAATTGCCCGGGAAGGGGCTTATGTGGCTCGGGGAACGGTGGCCAATCTCCGCCAGTTAAAAGGATTTATCAAGAAAGCCATTGAAAACCAGATGGCCGGCAACGGTTTTTCCTTTGTGGAAGTGCTTTCCGGCTGTCCTACCAACTGGAGGACCAATGCCAAAGAAACCTGGGACTTCATTGAAAACACCATGACCCAATACTTTAAAGTAGGGGAATTAAAAGTACCCGGGAAGGGGGAATAAAGATGGCGAAGGTCGTTAAAATTGCTCTGGCCGGCGAAGGTGGACAGGGAGTTCAGTCGGTAGCGGAAATAATTGCTGAAGCGGCCAACGAAGAGGGAAAAGAGGCAATTTACATCCCTAACTTTGGTGTGGAGCAGCGGGGCGGAGTGTCCATTGCCTTTATCCAAATTAGCGATGAGCCTATCGGCAGTCCCAAGTTTGAAAAAGGCGATATCGTGGTAGCCCTTTCCGACCGGGCGATACGGCGGACCCGGCAGTATGTAGGGGAAAACACGATTTTTGTTTACGACAGCAGTATTGAAGGGGTAGAAAAGGACCTGCCTACCAACGCTAAAAAAATCCTGGCAATTCCGGCGTTGGAAATAGCCAAAAAAGAACTCCACCCCCGGGTATTTAATGTTGTGATCATGGGAGCAGTGCTGGAAGCTACGGGTGTAGTTACAATGGAACAGGCTAAAAAAGCTATTGAGAAGAAATTAGGATATAAATTTGAAAAGGATCCGAAATTACGGGAATTAAACTATAAAGCCATTGACCGGGGTGCTTCCCTGGTCCGGGAACAGTAGAAGGGGGGAAGACCGGTGGAATTTAAAGCAAGAGTATTGGAGCACACCAAAGGTACCTGGACGATTTATCCGGGCCTTTGCAAAGGTTGCGGCCTCTGCATGGCAAAATGCCCCAAAGGAGCGATTAGCTGGTCGGAAGTCTTGGGGGTCTACGGCACCCCGGCCGTGGAATCCGATGATAAATGTATCGCCTGCGGCATCTGCCAGATGGTCTGCCCCGACTGTGCTATCTACGTCGAAAAGAAAAAGTAGCAATTTCGGGACGGTTCTTTTCTTTATACTTAAAGTATAAAGATAGGGACTGTCCCTATTTTTATACTTAAAACCTACGACCTAAATTACTACTTCTTTGGTGGTGGTAGAGGCTGGAGTGGTGAGTTCAACGGTTTTTACCTTGCCCTGGGGTTGGGTTACTGTTAGTTTTACCGCGGTGTTGGCTGGCACCGGCAGGGTTAACCTACCGGTTACCGGGTGGAGGTAGCCCACATCTATAAAGTCCTGGCCTCTGGCATTATAGGATATCATTCCTTCGAACGGTTTCTTCTGAGGATTTTGACTTATGATTTTTAAATAAGAAGCTTCAGCAAGGTATTTTAATAATTTTCCGGCATCGGGAATTCCCCAGCCGTAGCCAAAGTTTGGCTTATCGGCAAAACTTCCGGAAATTTTTAAAAGACTGAAAAGGGTGTCGGGGTCTAACTTATATTTTTCCAGGATTGCTGCAAGCATTCCCGAAATTATAGGAGCGGCAGCGGAACTTCCGCTTTGCGAAGCATATCCTTTGCTCCAGGTAGATACAACACCCACTCCCGGGGCTAAAAGGTCTGGCTTTAAATAATAGGGAAAGCGAAAGGTAGCAGTTTGAGGTGTGACAAAATCAGTGTTGCTAAAGGGGGCCGGGTAAAGAAATTTATAATTTACGGTTTTTGGATAAAAATCCAAAGCGCCAACTCCCAACACCCCGGGGATATTTCCGGGGCTTGAGGATGTTTCGGGGCCATCATTGCCAATGGCTGCTACCGGCAAGATGCCTAAAAGCAGAAGATTGACCATGGGTTGAACGAGGAGAGATAAAAATCCTTCTACTCCCCACGACATATTAACTATGCTAATGTTTTTTTGCAGAGCTATAAACTGAAGGCCGGCGATAATTTGCTCTAAGCTACCGGAACCATCACGGTCTAAAACTTTTACCGAAAAAAGTTTTGCTGCGGGGGCAATTCCCAGCGGGTTATCTTTTGTACCGGCGACAATTAAGCCCCCGGTAAAAGTACCGTGCCCATTATCATCAAAAGCTTCACCTGGTTTACCCGGAGTCACCTTACCGTCTTGCTCCACCTTTGCCCAGCCTACGATTTTCCCCAAAAGATTGGGATGCCTGGGATTTATTCCGGTATCCAAATGGCCTACTACAATTCCTTCCCCAAACAATCCCTTATCCCAGAGGGCAGTGGCGTTTACCGGTTTATACTGCCAGAGGCTTTCCTTAAAAGGAGCCCGGGCAGGGTGGTAGATTTTCCGGCGGGTAACGGGGATTTTCACTCTTTGCTCCGCTAAATCAATGCTTCTTACTTCGGGATTTTCTAAAAGCCTTTGAATAGTATCCGCATCAAGTTCGGCAATAAACCCTGGCAAAAGCCAGTAACTTCTTGCGTTATCAGCTCTACCCCCTAAGAGCTTTTTAACCTTCTCTTCAAGATGTTTTTCCAGGGTTGTGATTACTTCTTCCCGGTCAAGTCCCCGGTAAAAGGGTTGCTCGAAAATTACCGCAACCTTAACCGTTTCTCCTATCTTTAAGGTAAAAAGCTTTTCTTTTAAAGCTTTTCCCATTTTATTCTTACCTGCCATTTTTGTCACCTCTTTCCGGTTCTCTTAATAAAATATGAAATTACCAATGCCAGGGTAACTTTTATTTTTTGCGTGTTTGGTAACAATACCATTGGGGTGAATTTTATGTACTGTGCCTTTTGTAACTCGTTTAAGGAAAAGGGTATTTGGCTTTTGGGCCGTTTTTTATGCCGGGAATGTGAAAAGGAGTTAACCAAAATCCTGCCGGTTAATCCTGCCTATCCGTTCATCGTCAAAAGGTTTCGAAACTTTTTCTTAAAACAAAAGCAGTTATGGTAAAATTATTGTAAAAGGTTAAATCTTAAGGAGAAGCTATGTCAGGTTTAATAGATAAAATCCAAAAACATATCCAAAAAAAACCTATCTCTTTCCACATGCCCGGTCATAAAAATGGCCGTTTTATACCGAAAAAAGTAAAAAATCTTTTAGGAGAAAAATATTTCAAAGCAGATTTAACCGAGCTTCCGGGGCTTGATAACCTTTATGCGCCGGAAGAGGCCATACTTAAATTAGAGGAGAAACTTTCCCGCTACTTTGGTTTACCCCGGGCGCATCTATCGGTTAACGGCTCTACGGCGGCGGTAATAGCCTTAATGCTTTCATTTTTTCGGCCGGGTGAAAAAATAGCGGTTGATCGGATGTCCCACGTATCTCTGTACCATGGTATGGTTTTAGGGGACTTAACTCCGGAATTTATCTATCCTCATTGGGACGAGGAGTACGGACTTCCGGTAAATAAGACTCCTAAAGCTCACTACAAAAATTATTTTCTGACCAACCCCGACTACCAGGGGCTAATTCGGGATTTAACGGAGCTTAAAACCGACCGGCTCCTTCTGGATGCGGCTCACGGGGGTTTAATCCCCCTGTGGCGACCGGATTTTTTTAAAAACATTGCAGGATTTGCGGTAAGCCTGCATAAAACCGGTCCCTTTCCCAACCCTCTGGCGGCGGTGGTTTTTCGGGATAAAGGGATAGAAGTGAAACGGGCGCTAAACTTAATCCAAACCACCAGCCCTTCGTACCCTTTAATGGCTGCGGCCGAGGGCGGGGTGGACATGCTATTAAAGGTGGGTGCACGAGCCTTTCAAAAAGCCAAGGAGCTTTCAGAACATTTTAAGGAGTACTTGAAAAAACGGGGAATCGGGTTTCTTCAGGATAAATACCCGGCGGACCCTTTAAAAGTTACCATAAAAGCGGCGGATTTGGGTGTTTCCGGAGAAAAAATTGCCGCAAAGTTAAGGAAAAAGGGAATTTACCCGGAGGCTTACGGCCCGGGTTATGTGCTTTTTATGTTTTCCCCGGGTAATACCGAAAAAGATGTCAAAAAGCTTATAAACATTATTGAAACGATAAAAGGTAGAGATAAAAAAATCTTTATCCCGAAAAATCCTTTTAGTTTTTGGCCAGAACTAAAATTAACCCCGCGGGAAGTGTATTATGCCCAAGAAAAGCTTGTGGATTTAAAAGCTTCAGTGGGTTATACTGCCCGGGATGGGGTTACGGTCTACCCTCCGGGAGCACCGGTACTCTATCCGGGGGAAGAAATTACTAAAGAAGCAGTGGAGTATTTAGAGTATCATTTAAACTTGGGAGTAAAGGTAACCGGGATATATGATGGCAGGATAAAGGTGGTAAGGTAATGCGCGGTAAATTTATTACCATTGAAGGGGTGGAAGGGTCAGGAAAAACCACCCAGATCCAATATATTGCTCGGTATCTTACAGAAAAAAATATACCCCACATTATCACCCGGGAGCCCGGTGGTACTGCTTTGGGTAAAAAAATACGGGAACTTTTGTTAAACCCCACCTACCCGGTGGTACCGGAGGCAGAAATTCTTTTATACCTTGCTGACCGGGCCCAGCATGTGGGGGAAAAGATAATTCCCCATTTGGACAAAGGGGTATGGGTAATTTCCGACCGGTATTTTGATTCAACGTTGGCTTATCAGGGTTACGGTCGGGGATTTGACCTAACCCTTCTAAAAAGTTTCATAGCTTTTGCTACCAAAGGTTTAATTCCTGATTTAACAGTATTAATTGACCTTCCTCCGGAAGTAGGATTATCCCGTGTTAAAGACCGGGGAGAATATGACCGTTTGGAGCGGGAGACTTTGGAATTTCACCAAAGGGTAAGGGAAGGCTTTTTACAACTTGCCAGAGATCAGCGTTTTCGAGTGGTGGATGGCCGGAAAAAGCCCGAGGAAATTTTTTGGGAAATCAAAGGGTTTTTGGAGGGGCTAAATGGATAATCTAATTATAGAAGCTTTAAATCAGGATAAGCTAAGTCATGCGTATTTATTAACTTCACCGGTTCTTGAGGTGGTAGTGGATTTTGCCCGAAGGACCGCCCGGGAAATCTTAATAAAATCGGCCAATGACCCCGTGGAGGCAGCAAACCTTTTTGAGGCGGGAACTCATCCGGATTTTCTCTGGCTTGCACCCGATGGGAGCTCCTTTAAAATCTGGCAGGTCAATGAAGTGTTGATTCCCAAAGTTTACCTTACTCCCCAAAAGGGCAGCCGCAAGGTAATTGTTTTAGAAGAAGTGGATAAAATGACCCTTGATGCCGCCAATGCTTTTTTAAAGACTTTAGAGGAGCCGCCGGCAGGGGTTACTTACCTTTTAATTGCTACCATGCCGGAAAAAGTGCTTCCGACAATTCATTCCCGCTGCCAAAAAGTTAAAGTTTCAGCCGAAGATTTTACAGGCCAGTATAAAGGGTATGCGGAAAAGTTTTATGAGCTTTTAACTTTGCCCTGGGAGGAGTTTTATAAAAAGACGGAAAAGATTACCCGGGAAGAGCTAAATAATCTTTTGCTGGCAGGAGAATTAATTCTCCGGGATGCGCTGATTGTTGATAAGGGCTCGGAAAAATTGTTTTATCCGGATCTTTTCGATAAAGCACAGGAATTAAACCGTTTAGGTGAAGGGGAAATTTACCGTTTACTTAATCGTTTGGAAGAGTTTTTAGCCAAAACCCGTTTAAATTTAAATCCCAGGCTTGTGTTAGAAAACCTTTACCTGAACTTTAGCTTTTACAAGTAGTAAACTTTGAAAAAATAATTTATAATAAAAACAATTATAAATTGGAGGAGTAATATGCCAAAAGTAGTTGGGATTCGCTTTAAAAAAGCGGGGAAGATTTATTATTTTGACCCGTTGGACATAGATTTTCAATACGGTGATGGTGCTATAGTAGAAACCATCCGGGGGGTAGAATACGGCGAAGTAATGATTCCACCCAAAGAGGTTCCTGAAGAGGAATTGGTTTTACCGCTAAAGCCGGTGATAAGGAAAGCTACCCCTGAAGATTTGGAAATTGTGCGGGAAAATAAAAAAAGGGAAAAAAAAGCCTTTGCTATTTGCCTGGAGAAAATTGCCCAGCACGGACTTCCCATGAAACTCGTGGGGGTAGAATATACCTTTGACCGCAATAAAGTAATTTTTTATTTTACCGCTGATGGGCGGATTGATTTCAGGGAACTGGTGCGGGATTTAGCAGCGGTGTTTAAAACCCGGATCGAACTTCGGCAAATCGGAGTCCGGGATGAAGCGAAAATGATCGGCGGACTTGGCTGTTGCGGGCGGGAGCTTTGCTGTGCTTCCTGGCTTTCGGAATTTGCGCCGGTTTCGATTAAAATGGCCAAAGAGCAAAACCTCACTTTAAACCCTACCAAGATTTCCGGCATCTGCGGCCGCCTGATGTGCTGTCTCAAATTCGAAAGCGATACTTACGAACAGGTCAAAGACGATTATCCGGAAGTTGGCGAAGCGGTGCTTACTCCGATGGGAGAAGGTAAGGTTACCGGAGTTAATATTTTCAGGAAAACCGTCTATGTGGAGTTAAAGGAACAAAAGCATGTCAAGGAGTTCCCGGCCGAAGAGGTAGTGGCTAAAGAGGAAGTAGAGGAGGGTGAGGTATTTGAACAATCTTTCGACCCTTCTTAGCCAGTTTGAGGAAAATATAAAAAAGCTTTTGGAAGAGTATTTGGAAATCAAATCCTATGTTTCCCAGCTTGAAGAGGAGAATCAAAAGCTACGCCAGGAGGTTATCAAGTTTTACAAGCCACTGCAGGAAGAGGTCAAAAAAGAAAAAAAGCCCGGGCCTGGATTTCAAAATTTAGCCCGCCTTTACCAGGAGGGGTTTCACGTCTGCCATGCGCATTTTGGCGAAGCCCGGGGTGATGAAGACTGCCTCTGGTGTATAACTTTTATCAAAGGAAGAAACAACGAGCGAGGGGAAGGAATTGACGAAGAAATACGCCGAACTGCCCCCTGATCGGGTGGACGATTTAAAAAGAGCCGGGCTGAAGATTTACCAGAACCCGGCGCTTTTTTGTTTTGCGATTGATAGTGTCCTCCTGGCCTGGTTTACCAAAACAGCTCCCAACGACCGGGTAGTGGACCTGGGAACCGGCAACGGGGTTGTTCCCCTGCTTTTATATGGAAGAAACCGGGAGATTGGGAAAATATACGGCATTGAAATTCAGGAAAAGCTGTACCAGTTGGCGGTGAAGTCTGTTGCTTTAAACAATCTTGAAGAAAAAATCGAAATAATCCTTGGTGATTTAAAAGATGCACCCGCTATCCTCGGGAAGGGTTTTGATGTAGTAACCGCCAACCCTCCTTATCGCAAAAAGGGGGAGGGGCGTTTAAATCCCGTGCCGGAAGTGGCGGCAGCCCGCCATGAGCTTTTAACTACTTTGGAAGACGTGGTGGCGACAGCGGCAAAACTTTTAAAGCCCCGGGGGAGTTTTTATTTAGTGCATCTGCCCGAAAGGCTTCCGGAAATCTTTACCCATTTTACCCGGTATAAACTAAATCCCGAAGTGTTACTGCCGGTGCAGCCCAAGCCCGGAGAGAACGTAAACCTTGTTTTAATAAAAGCGGTTAAGGGGAGCCGGCGCAAATTAGAGTTTTTAGCTCCTCTGTGGGTTTATGAAAAAGACGGTCAATATTCCGAACAGGTGCGCCGGATTTTTGAGGGGGAAGAGTAATGGGAACCTTATATTTGGTACCAACACCCCTTGGCAACTTAAAAGATATTACCTTAAGGGCGTTAGATACATTAAAAGAAGTAGATATCATAGCCGCCGAAGACACCCGGCATACTTTGAAGCTTCTAAACCATTATGAAATAAAAAAACCCCTTCTATCCTACCACGAACACAACCGCCGGGAAGCGGGGAAAAAAATTCTTGAACTTTTAGCCCAGGGGAAACATGTGGCTTTAGTAACCGATGCCGGAACTCCAGGCATTTCCGACCCGGGAGAGGATATCGTGCGGGAAGCACTAAAGGAAGGGTATAAAGTCGAAGCTCTTCCGGGAGCTTCGGCATTAATTGTGGCCCTGGCGGCCAGCGGCCTTACTACTTCCCGCTTTTGCTTTGAAGGATTTTTACCCCGAAAAGCCGGGGAGCGGGAGAAAGTGTTACGGGAACTTTCCCGGGAAAGACGAACCATGATTTTTTACGAAGCCCCCCACCGGCTTCTTAAGACTTTGGAAGATTTAGCAAAACATTTTGGAGAAAAGCGCCAGATGGTGGTAGCTCGGGAGCTTACCAAAATCCATGAAGAGTATATCCGGGGAAGCATTGCCGAGGTTCTCTCCCATTTTAAAGAAAAAGAGCCCAAAGGCGAGTTTGTGTTGGTGGTAGAAGGAGCACCACCGGAAGAAAAAAACGTGGAGGAATTTGTGCGGGAATGTATCGAAAGAGGTTTATCCCAGAAAGAGGCAGTTTTACTTGGCCGCGAACTTGGCTTTAAGAAAAAAGAAATTTATAAATTGTATCTTCAATTGAAGTAGCAGTTTCGGGACAGTCCCTAAAATTATACTTAAAGATAAATAGCGGGACTGTCCCTTTTTTTATCTAATAAAATCGGCCTTTTTGGTAAACGCTAATAAAAATGAAAGGGGGCCGATTATGCGGGATGTGGATTTTGACCGGGGACTTCGGGAACGAATTGAAGAAGCGCTTTTAAGTAAATTAAAAGAAAGCGCCATTGGCATGAATATTGATGTGAAAGATGGGGTGGTCAAGCTTCACGGGACGGTCGATGTGCTTTCTGAGAAAAAAGCGGCGGAAGAAATTATCCACCGCATCCCCGGGGTCAAAAAGGTCGAAAACGAGCTTACGGTAGCGTTGGATAACGGAAGCTACAGCGACCGGGAAATAGAAGAAGAATTAAACGATAAGCTTGCCAATGACCCGCGGATTGAAGGGGAAATCGGAGCTAAAGTTTTTAGTGGCATAGTCACTTTACAGGGCAGAGTAGATGCTGCAATTAAAGAATTCTGGGCCCGGCAGGTAGCGGAAAGGACCCGGGGAGTGGTGGAAGTACGAAGCCAGGTAGAAGTATTGCCGGAAATGGAGATAGATGACAGCAAAATTGCCAATGAAATCTCGCGGCAGCTCAATAATTCCCTGCATGTTAACCGCCGGGATATAATTGTAGAAGTGGTAAACGGCGAGGTAACGTTAAAAGGAGTGGTGGATACCCCCGAACAGGCTCTTCAGGCGGAGCTGATTGCCTTAGGAGTCAAAGGTGTAAAACGGGTGGAAAAAGAGTTAGAGTTTCGCCACGGAGAAGATGAAGGCGATAAAAAGCTAACCAACGAGTTAAGAGAAGCTTTAGGTAAAGCCGGCCTTGCCATGGTACGGGCAGTGGTGGTTGATGGAATTGCGTTTTTACACGGTAAGGTTGGTACCCCCGACCAACGCCACCGGGCCGAAGAAGTGGCAGCAAAAATTGAAGGAATCCGGGAAGTGCATAATGCCATTTACATAACGGTTCATTAATCAAAACCCAAAAAATCTTAAAAACTTCTCCACAAATCCTTAACAAATTTAAGCAGGAAATACCCCGCTTGAAGGCGAATTTATACCTCAAAATAAAAAAAGCGGGGTTGTGTGGTATGTACTATTATTACAGCAATCAGGATAAAAAACCGTCATTTTTAAGCTATGTCTTGGTTTCCCTAATTTCAGCTATTATCGGTGGCCTTTTAGTGGTAATGTTTGTACCAGGCCTGGTGAAAGGAAATGTATCAACTACCGGGACTATAGAGAAAAGGGTTATTTATGAGGATAAAAGCCCGGTAGTTACGGTAGCCGAAGAAGTAGGGCCAGCGGTGGTGGGAATTTCCAACAAAGTAACATTTCAGGCCGGAGATGTACCTCATAATAATGTAGAACAGGCTACCGGTTCAGGAGTTATCATTGATGCCAAAGGTTACATTGTCACCAATGAGCATGTTATTCGCAATGCTACTGATTTAACGGTAACGCTGGCAAACGGAAAACAATTCCCGGCCAAAATAGTGGGAAAGGATCCCCGAACGGACCTGGCGGTAATAAAAATTGACCCCGGCAGCGAAAAGCTCACGGTTGCCCGCTGGGGGGATTCGGATAAAATAAAAGTAGGGGAGCTGGCGGTAGCCATTGGAAACCCTTTAAGCCTTGACTTTGCGAGAACCGTTACTGCCGGTATAATTTCGGCGAAAAACCGCATTTTAAACATGGACGGCCAGCAGTACGAGCTGATCCAGACCGATGCGGCGATAAACCCCGGAAACTCCGGCGGAGCCTTAGTAAATGCTGCCGGTGAAGTAATAGGCATTAACTCCATTAAAATTTCCCTGTCGGGGGTCGAAGGTTTGGGCTTTGCCATTCCGAGCAATATCGCTAAGCCTATCGTTGAAGAGCTCATTAAAAACGGTAAAGTCATTCGCCCCTGGATGGGGATTGAAGGACAAACTATTGACGAAGAATTTGCTCAGTATAAGGGCTTAAAGCAGAAAAGCGGTGTGTATGTAGCCCGGGTAGTAAAAGACGGACCGTCGGCAAAAGCAGGCTTAAAAGATAATGACATTATCATCGAATTTGACGGGGTAAAAATCGAGAAGTTTGAAGATTTAAGGAATGCCGTTTTAAAACACAAAGTCGGTGACGAAGTAAAAGTGAAAGTATTGCGGGGCGATAAAGAGATGACCTTTAAAGTTAAACTTGGCGAAATGCCGGCGGAGTAAGGGATGGTACCGGCAACCTGTGACTTTTGCGACCTTATGCCCATATCTCTGGTGGTGTAAATGGAGATAACTATTGTTGCGGTAGGAAAAATCAAAGAAAAATATTTAAAAGAGGGGATAGCCGAGTATTTAAAACGGCTATCCCCTTATGCCCGTTTAGCGATAATTGAGGTGGACGACGAAAACGCTCCGGAAAACCTATCGCCTGCGGAAGCCGAAAAGGTAGTAAAAAAGGAAGGGGAGCGAATTTTAGCTAAAATCACCCCTTCTTCTTTTGTTGTTGCCCTTGATCTTAAAGGAAAAAATCTCTCATCTGAAGAGTTTGCCCATTTTATTTCGGAAAAGAACCTTTATGGCCAAAGTAAGCTTACTTTTATTATCGGCGGCTCCCTTGGCCTTTCCCGGGAGGTCTTGGAACGGGCGGATTTTAAGCTTTCTTTTGGCAGGATGACCTATCCCCACCAGCTGATGCGCTTAATCCTACTGGAACAAATTTACCGGGCGTTTAAGATAATCCGGGGGGAGCCTTATCATAAGTGATAAAGACAAAAATCTAGATAAAATAAAAAATATAACAAGATTTGGGTTTCTTCCAACTCCCCATGGTTTAACAGGGATAATTTTGAAAGGGGAGTTAACCCCTCGTATCCCTTATAAGAAATCGTAACAGTTACTCGGGTTGCTACTCGGCTTTGCCCTATCATCCTGAAATGTAAAAGATTTAAAGAATTGCCATTTTATTAAGTTGAAAATCATTTACAAAAATAAAGTTTAATTCCAAATCCCCTGCCGTTTTGGCAGGGGATTTTTTATGCCTTAATCGTTAGTATGTTTTGTAGGTTGTGAAGAAGCATTTTATTTTTATTGGTAATCTACAGGCAATGCTGTTCTTCAGCCCTTATCGGAAGAAGAAGAAACTTACTGGGTAATGTGTTGGCAAAGCTGATTTTGTACTTACATTGAAAAAAACTTGAGCGAACTGTAATATCGATAGAAGATTTAATTTAAGTTTCTAAATTAATGATTTCTGCAAATTCTTTTGACTTAGTGTAGTTTTGGACGAAACCAATGAAAGCTTGAGCAGCCCGTGATAGGCATCGATCTTTTTGCCAGGCTAAACCGATAGTTATGTTCATTGGTTCTTCTAATTGGATACTGACAATTTTATCCCATTTTTTTGTTATTCCATTCATTAAAAAAGTAATTCCCAAGCCATTACTAACCAATTCTTTTATCGTTTCAATTTGACATGAGGAAAGGAGAATATTTGGAGAAAACCCGTAATAGTTGCAGAGGGCGATAATTTTATGACGAGTGTAGGAATCCTCTTTTAATAAGATAAATTGTTCATCTTCTAATTGGCGCAAACTTATTCTTTTTTCCTGACTAAATCTATGATTTTCAGATACACAAAGAACAATTTGGTCTTTGGTTATGGGCAACATACAGAGATTTTCACTTTGCTCTGGAAGAATGATAAGACCCAAGTCAAGTTCTCCATTTTCAAGTAAAGATACCATAGCCCAGGAACCTTCTTCGCGTACATGCAATTCCAAGTGGGGGTAAGCGTTTTTAAAACCTTTGAAAATTTTAGGAAAAAGGTAAGCTCCGATCATTGGGGGATTCCAAGTTTAATAACACCTTTTTTATAATTTTTTAAATCTTCAAGCTCGGATTGGGCTTTTTTTACATCCTTTAGTATTTTTTCTACATGTTGAAGAAACAGCTTGCCCTCGTCGGTTAGAACAACTTTCCGTTTACTACGATCGAAAAGTTGGACTTTTAGTTCTTGT
The DNA here is from genome assembly GCF_000427565.1 of Carboxydothermus ferrireducens DSM 11255. NCBI lineage: Bacteria > Bacillati > Bacillota > Clostridia > Thermoanaerobacterales > Thermoanaerobacteraceae > Carboxydothermus > Carboxydothermus ferrireducens. The sequence goes on along the minus strand of NZ_ATYG01000010.1, from coordinate 388 downwards.
TCAAGATTATTTATTGCAATTGTGATGGATGGTTGAGCAACATGAAGTTGTTCAGCAGCTCGAGTAAAGCTGTTAAGTTTGCTAACAGCATAAAAATACTCTAATTGTCGGAATTCCATTTGTTTCACCTCTTTTAAGATGCCACTAAAAAAATCCAGTTAATAAGTGAAAAAAATAACAAATTATGTTAATCAATTTCACCATCTAATTATTTCGAATTTTAGTATACCAATTATGTTAAAAAAAATCAATCAAATAAGAGCAAGAGCTGTTTATATACTCGAATAAGCAGAAATAGATAATATAAATAAAGTTATTTAAAAAAAATATTAATTACTTAGGAAAGGCGAAATAATAAATAGAAAATATTAGAAATTTTCCCTTAAGA
>NZ_ATYG01000009.1:0-89465 GCF_000427565.1 Carboxydothermus ferrireducens DSM 11255 | reverse complement strand
TCCCTTAAAGCCAATCCTCTTCGTGCTATCACATAGGCTGCTGCTGTATCTTTAGTTAAATTAAACTGCGGTGCGTACTTTAGCATTCCTATCACGCTTGTATAAGCCGGACTTACTTCTCTTATGGCTACGCCGTACCTTTGGGCAAGGGTCTTTATTCTGTTAATTAACTTTCGGTAACTAAAACTGTGCTTTATCCTTCTGGACTTTCTTCCCTTGTAATCTCCTCGATAGCCTTTGTCTTTTATTGCTAACTTTTCTATCACTATTCCCTTCTTTTTCTTAAGAGCCAATTTTACAATTTCGTTGGCGTACACCCATGCATAGTAATCTCTTTTCTCTTTTCTTCCATCCCAGAGATGTGGTGTGGGGATTTCTCCAAAGCTTTTCAGATTGCCGTCTTTTTTTATTTCAGCCCAAGCTATGTGGGACGGGAAAGCATTTAAGTCTATCCCGATAGCTCCATTGCTGAAATCTATCGATGCACAAGGTAGGTCTTCTTCAAAAGAAATGTAAACATAGTATTTATTGTTTTTCCTCTGCAAACGAACGCTGTAAGGACAGGAATTTAGCATTGCTTCTGCAAACTTTCTCCATTTCTTATGAGAACTTTTAAGTTGGATAAACAGCCATTCTCTGTTGCCTGTATTTATCCTTAGAAAAAATTGACCTTTTTCTTCGATAACTCTTAAATTTAAGTTCCCCTGCTTGGTTTTATCCCCTCTGGAGAAAAGAGTTCCTTTGCGTTTATCTTCCCATTCTTTTTTGTGCTTTTGCCTTTGCTTACTGCTTAAATGTTTGCTTTTTAGTCTATAAAACAAGGCTTTCCCGCCAAAGATAACCTTGCGTGGGTTTTCTCCAAGTTCTCTGATACTATGCAAAATTTCGTTAGCTTCAAGAATAGCGTCGTCTACATATCTGGAGTTTAGAGCAAAGATGCTTTGCAGTTCTTTCTTGAGTTCTTTTCGGGCTTTTCCTTCAAGCAGGCGGTTATAGGCATATCTCTTGCAGGAATTCCACTTTCGCATTAAGTTATCTACTACCTCGTTCTTCTCTGCCTTTGGAAATAACCGTGCCTGTATTGTGATAATTTGTTTCAAAGTTTTCACCACTCTTACAATATTGTACAATTACTTTGTATTGTTTAGTTTAACTGTGGTTTCCTCCTGTTTTATTTTCTCAAAAAGAAAACCTCCCCTGTTCTGGAAGAGGTGCTTTTTTAAAATTTCTTTATCTTACTTTAGCAAAGGATGTTAATCATGTCAACAAATATCATGTTTTAATCTCCTTTTTCCTATCTATACATTTTAAGCTTGCTTCGTTGATACTGGCAAAAACTTCTTCGATAATATCGACTTTTTCTTTAAGTCTAATCTCCTTTACTCCCACCGCACACCGGACCTTTAAATCATAGGGCCATTTATCATTTTCCAGAAGAAATAACAGTTTATCCACAAGGTTAATTGTTTTTACTTCGTCATAGGGCAGGATTAAAATAAATTCATCTCCACCGTAGCGGGCAGCGGTAATATCTTCCCCTAACTGTTTTAATATTCCCGAAACTTTTAATAAAATTTGGTCACCTACTACATGCCCGTAACGCTTATTTAATTCCCCAAAATTATTTAAATCGATAAAAGCCACCGTACAAGAATTTCCCCGCTCCAATAATTTAAGGCATTTATAGATAGCATACTCTTTTTTGGGTAACCCGGTCATCGAATCTATATAAGACCCAATATACCGTTCAATTACCTTCCTCGTTATAATACCCGTAAGCGCACCGGACTCATCTATTACCGGAAGCCTTTCGATGTTATTTTCCAGCATTTTTTGATATGCGTCAAATAAATATGCTTTTTCTTCAATGACCACCGGCTCTTCGGTCATGGCGTCAATAACCAGCCGATTTTCCGGATAAAATATTAAATCCTTTGAAGTAATTATGCCTATTAGCTTTTCATTTTCTACCACCGGTAGCCCGCCAATCCTTTGCGAACGCATAAGTTCCTTGGCATCCCATAAGCTCCTGTACGGCTCAATGGTTACCGGATTTCTGGTCATTACTTCCCGTACTTGTTTAATCATATTTCAATCTCCTTTTTGATATTAAGCATTATGTTTAAACTTCCCTTGAAAATGGAACTTTCATCGGAAATGGCATCCACTTCTACTAAGATTGCCGATATCAATAACTCTTCCTCCATTACATTGAGGAAATTTTTTCTAATAATTATCCCTTCAAATTTTTCGTGATTCAGCCGAATAGCCTTATACTGGTTGGGGGAAATAAATTCAACCATTTTGCCAAAAGCTTCAATACCAATTGGCGCCCGTTTTCCTATGACCAGAAAATCCTGAACAGGCGGTACTTCAAATTCGGTCAACCTTATATTTAATTCAGCAGTACGGCTGGCGTTCATTTCCCAAAGCGGTTTTTAAAACCGCTTCCCCCTTTCTTTTAATTTTCGTTTACCGCCCCACTCTTTGGCAATTATGTCAGACCTTCCCCTTTAATTTTAAACGGATAACCCCTTTCGTCAAGTCCTTTGCGTTTAGCTTTCCCCGGAAAAAAGGAGCTTGCTGTCAAAAAAACTTTTTTCAGGCTTCACTAAGTTTTTTCTTTATCGCCTGTAACTCCGGGTAATTATCCAGGACAACCCGCACTAATTCCCTATCAATTTTATTTCTTTGTCCCATCTCTTCCATAATACCTTTAATCTCCAGGTAGTCAAGCCCTTTGCGGTACGGCCGCTCTTCCAAAAGAGCAACAAAAATATCGATAACCGCCAGCAAACGCTCCTCAAAGCCCAATTCCTCGCCTTTTTTCTTAAAGGGATATCCCGAGCCATCAAGTTTTTCGTGATGATAGGCGGCCACCTTTACTATTTTTTCCGGAAACACCCCTTTTAAAAGATAGTAAGTGTAAAAACTATGTTTCTTCATACACAAAAACTCTTCTTCGGTAAGGTCCCCGGGTTTTTCCAAAATACTTTCGGGAACGGACATTTTACCTATATCATGTAAAAGTCCGGCTATTTTAAGAAAGCTAACATCCTCTTGGCCAAAATTTAAAACTTTTCCTAAATATTCCGCAATTTCCCCTACTAACTGCGAATGGAAAAAAGTAAACCGGGACTTATGGTCTACAAGCTTAGCAAATAATTCCGCTAAACCAATCATATCCGGTAAATTTATTAGTTCTTCTGCATAACCAATTTCCTCCAAGCGTTGATTTAAAATATCGCTATCGCCCAGGGTTAGCCAAAATTCTTCCGCTTCCGCTAGTTCAAAAAACACCTCTAAAAGGCGGGGATCAAAAATTTTTCGCTTAGTAAAGTATTCCCGCCAATATTTCACCTTTTCCAGGATACAGCTTTCAGGATTAAAATTCACCGCTATTCTATCGGCCAAAAACAACACCCTGCAAAGTAAGGGTATTTCTTCTCCCGTAAGACCCGACGGGTTTTTTCCGACATAATGGTCGTGGTGACTGAAAATATACCTGGCATAATGGTCGAAATAAGAATTTTTTAAAATAAGTGCCCCCCGCCGGCAATGTTCAAACTCATTTTCCGCTATTTGCCGGATTCTTTCATCATTGGCATCCCATCTTAAAATTCCTATATCATGAATTAAGCCCAAATACACCAAATCCCGCTTTTGCGTTGGCGTCAAATTGTACTTTTCTCCCAAACGGTAAGCAATGTAAGCCACCCGCCTGTGATGGTCCTGCAACCCCTCCATACTTAAATCTAACGCTTTGGACATATTTTTTATAAAATTAAAACGATTGAAAGTAACCATCTTACATCATCCCGCTATTCTGCCGGCGAATTTTTTCTATTTCCTCCATATTATGTTTAATCATTTCCGTTATTTCTTTAGCAACTTTGGAAGACTCCTGAGCCAGTTTGCGCACTTCCTGGGCCACTACGCCGAAAGCCCGGCCGTGTTCCCCCGCTCTTCCCGCTTCAATTGACGCATTCAAGGCTAAAATATTTGTTTTTGTGGCAATCGAGGAAATAAAGCCGGCAGCATCCGCTACCTGCTCTTGAATCGCTGCCAAGTATTTTAATTGCTCGGCAATATAATTTTCGATCGCCAGTTGGATATCAAAATTAATTCGTTTGTAAAAAGCATTTACGGCCTTAAAATACAACTCCGTGCCGGGAGAATATTTCCGGGCTACCAATTCCCCGACCACTTCGTAATATAAACGGTATGCCCCTATATACCAGTTGGGGTAAAGGGCAATTTCCATATGTTTTTTCCCGACTGCCAGGCGATTTTTAATATAATCAGCATCAATCTTCTCCGAGGTTAATGAAATAAAATACTCCGCCTGGGTTTTGGATAACTTCTCAACGGTACTGTGTTTTTTAATTAATTCCCGTAAATAAGGAAATTTAGTTAAATGTTGATAAAATTTATCGACAAACTCCGGTGCTTTTTGCGAAAATAACTCTTTAAATTCGGCCATTAATTGCAGGTCTTCCGCCGTTAAATTCAAAAAACTTAAGGTTTCCTGGTAACGGCTCAAAAGAACGCTGTCTTCCATAGGTCATCCCCCTATTTGCCAAATTTCAGAAGTAAAAGGTTAATTTCATCCCGTACCGAAATCTTTACCTTCCTACTGCAATTTATTATTAATACTAATAAATTATCTTGCTAATTACTTTACTGAATTGTTTATTTTACTGTCAAGCTATTCCTTACTATTTCGACAATTTGTTACTTTCTCCTTGTCAATTTACGAAAATTATGGCAAAATTTTTTTAAGTTGAATTAGAAAGGAGTAATGAAAGCCCCGGTGGACTTAAAAGCCTTCTTGCTCGGTCTTAAAAAAACCACCCCTTTTATGTTAGGTCTCATACCCTTTGGTTTAGCCTACGGGATAATGGCTACGCAAGCAAAACTATCCCTGGGGGAAACCCTCCTGATGTCTCTTCTGGTTTTTGCCGGTTCCGCTCAATTTATGGCCGTCGGTATGATTAAAGAAGGGGTTGGAATTGGTTTTATCGTCCTTTCAACTTTACTGATTAATTTAAGACATCTGCTCATGGGCCTTTCTTTAGCGCCCTTTTTAAATAAATTGAATGCCAAATGGCTTTACCTGCTTGCTTTCGGTTTAACCGACGAAGTTTATGGAACTACCATCGGTCACTACCAACAGGAAGGTAGTTATAAAGGTAACCCCTATTTTATGTTAGGTTCCGAAGCAGGTATTTATTTTTTCTGGCTAATTAGTTCTCTTGCCGGCGCCTTACTGGGAACTTTAATTAAAGACCCTTTGTCCTGGGGCTTGGATTTTGCTATGCCCGCTACTTTTTTAAGTATTGTTATCGGACAAATTAAGTCGTGGCAAATTTTAATAGTTTTCTTAATTGCCGGAATCCTGGCGATAGCCGGCTACCTTTTAATCCCCGGCAAGTGGTACATTATTTTAGCTACAGTAACTGCCACGGTATTGGGAACTATCCTGGAATTATTAACAGAAAAAAGGAGTACCGCTCCATGAAAATAGAGAACATACTTTTGATTTTACTAATGGCAGTGGCAACCTATTTAACAAGAGTAAGTTTTCTCGTACTTTTTACCAATAAAAACCTCCCCACGATTATCCAGCGAGCTTTAAAATATATCCCGGTAGCCATTCTGGCAACCTTAATTTTTCCGGGTATCTTTGCTCCTCAGGGAAAATTGGATGTAAGTTTCACCAATCCTTATATCGGTGCCAGCTTAATTACCGTTGCTTCTTTATTGATAGGTAAAAATGCAATTTTAAGTATTGTCCTTGGTATCACCTCGCTGGTAGTATTAAGACATTTGTTGTAAAATTAAAAAGCCCCATTCCGTAAAATTTTTGGCAATGGGGCAAAACTTTTTTAGGTAGTGTTTTCTTCCCTATTTACGGGACGGGAGTAATTCCCCAAGATAAGCCAGGGAAAATCAGCTTTAAGCCGCGAAATCAGGTTTTGCAGTCCAAAAGGTTTAGAAGGAAAAACTATCCTCGTTCCCAGATAATCCGGGTCGATGTTTAAATTTCTAAACTGTACCATATCCGGTCGGCACTCCCGGAGTAGAGATTTCAGAGCTTCATACTCTTCTTTAGTATCAGAAAGTCCCGGAAACACCAGGTAGTTCAACGCTACAAACTTGCCTTTTTCTTTAGCATATTTGATGGTTCTTTTTACCTGCTCTAAGTTATAGTTTACCGGCTGGTAATAGCTTTCATAAATTTCTTCCCGGGCACTAATGATACTTACCCGCAGGCTATCAACGCCGGCATCGATAATTTCCTTTAAACCCGGAAAATTCCCGCCGTTAGTATTGATATTAATGGTTCCGCTTTTAACTTCTCGCCTTGTCTCCATGATTGCTCTGGCTATCAGGCCAGCCTGCAACGACGGTTCCCCTTCACATCCCTGCCCAAAACTTACAATGCCTTCCCTTCCGGCTCCCGTGAGGTGATAGGTCATCAGGGAAGCTACTTCATCTATTGAAGGTACAAATTTAATTCGCTCCTGAGGAGAGGGGCAGCAATCGGCTGGCTGCAGGCTAATACACCCCAGGCAGCGGGCATTACAGGCGGGCGATACCGGGATCCCGCCTTCCCAGCGGCTGTAAAAAAGGTTCTGGGCGGTAAAGCAGCGGTAATTTACAGCACAGTTTTCCAGATGACGTACTAACCGGTTTTCGGGAAAAAGGGCTTTTGCCTCTTTTATTTTAGCGTTTAACTCAGGTAAATCATAATTTTCCGGTGCCCAGCGGAATTCGTCATCGGTTTTTGCCGCTGCCGCATAAAGCTCTCCACGATACGCCACCACCGCGGTATAACCAAAAAGGGGCAACCGTTCAGCGTTTTCTTTAATATAGGCCGGAAGAAATAGCCGGGTATACCCCTGGGGCAGGAGAGCAGCCACCGCTAAATATTCGGTTTTTCGGAGTTCCCCCTTTTTGTCAAATCCCAGGGCTTTACTTCCCGGTATTAAAACTAACGTTGCCCCCCGGGGAAGCTTAATTAATTCTGACTTTTCAATGGGGGTAAAGAAATTCCCCGTGCGCCCGGCAGGCTGCAGGGGATAATCAAAAAACTCGCCATTTTCCCGGGCAACTACTATTCTCATGACCTACTCTTCCTTAAATAGCGTTCGATTAGTTCTTCATTGCTCTTGGTCTTTTTAATAAGATTAATTAAGTATTCCGCTGCATCCTGGGAGGTAAGGTTTGAAAGTTCATTTCGAAGCTTCCAGGTAAACTCCAACTCTTCCGGAGTAAACAAAAGCTCTTCCTTTCTGGTGCCGGAGCGCTGAACGTCCACCGCCGGGAAAATTCGCCTTTCTGCTAATTTTCTATCTAAAATCAGTTCCATGTTACCGGTACCTTTAAACTCTTCAAAAATAACATCATCCATCCGGCTGCCCGTTTCCACCAGGGCCGTCGCCAGTATGGTCAGGCTTCCCCCTTCTTCAATATTCCGGGCAGCCCCAAAAAACCACTTGGGTTTATAAAGGGCCGCCGGGTCCACCCCTCCGGATAGCGTCCGGCCGCTGGGCGGAATAACCAGGTTATAGGCCCGGGCTAACCGCGTGATACTGTCCAATAAGATAACCACATCGTATTTATGTTCCACAAGCCTCTTGGCCCGCTCCAGAACCATTTCCGCTACCTTAACGTGGTTTTCCGGATGCTCATCAAAAGTTGAACTTACCACTTCCCCTTTGACCGACCGTTCAATATCGGTAACCTCTTCCGGCCGTTCATCAATTAGAAGGACAATAAGGTAAAGATCGGGATAATTTTTAATTAAACTGTTGGCAATCTGCTTTAACAAAACTGTTTTTCCGGCTTTGGGTGGAGCAACGATTAACCCCCTCTGTCCTTTGCCTATCGGCGCAATCAAATCAATCAGCCGGGCCGACACCTCATCGGGCGCTGTCTCCAAATACAGCCGATCCTGGGGATACAGGGGAGTTAACGCATCAAAGTGGAGCCTTTCGGGGGAAGTTTCGGGCTCCTTACCGTTTACCTTCTCCACCCGCAGCAGGGCAAAATACCGTTCGTTTTCCTTGGGAGGTCTTATTACCCCAAACACCTGGTCGCCGGTTCTCAAGTCAAATTTTCTTATTTGTGAGGGTGAAACATAAATATCGTCCTGGCTGGGTAAAAATTTAAAGGGTCGTAGAAAACCATAGCCATCGGGTAAAACTTCCAGTACCCCGGAAGCCGTCAATAAACTTTCCTTTTGTTCCTGCTCTTTGGCTTTTTGGGCGAAAACTTTTGCTAATTCAAAAACTAACTCCTGCTTTTTCAAACGGTAATAACCGGGCAATTCCAGTTCCCGGGCAAGGGCATAAAGCTCCTTTATGGTCTTTTGTTCCAGCTGTTCCTTGGTAAGCAAAAGAACCGCTCCTCCTTTTATAAGTAGACAATACTAACCCTTATATTTTTTGTTACTGTTAATAAATAATTTCAAGTAAGCTCTTCCGGGAAAAGAAAAAGGCGAGAAAAAACGAGGGAAAAGGGGGCGGAAAAGCTTCCGCCCTTTATTTTTTCATAGCTTGCCAGTCGGCTAAAAACTTTTCAATACCTTCCTTGGTTTGAGGGTGGGCAAACATTTGGGTTAAAACTTTAAAGGGTACCGTTGCAATATCCGCCCCGGCTTTAGCTACCTGGGTCACATGCAACGGATGCCGGATACTTGCCGCTATGATTTTGGTCTTAAAGTTATAATTTTCATAAATAGTTTTAATCTCTTCAATTAAATAAACGCCGTCATGCCCGGTATCATCAAGCCTTCCCACAAAGGGGCTGACAAAAGTAGCTCCGGCTAATGCCGCAAGCAGGGCCTGGTTTGCCGAAAAAACCAAAGTTACATTAGTTTTAATCCCCTTTGAGGAAAGGGTTTTTACCGCCCGGATACCATCCCAGGTCATGGGAATTTTTATGGTAATATTGGGATGAAGTTTTGATAACTCCTCCGCCTCCCTGACCATCCCTTCATAATCAAGGCTAATAACCTCGGCGGAAATCGGTCCATCAATAAGGCTTACGATTTCCATTACTACTTCTTTTAAGTCCCTGCCTTCCCTGGCAATTAAGGAAGGGTTGGTAGTAACTCCGGAGATAATTCCCAGACTTGCTCCCTTTTTTATCTCCTCAATATTGGCGGTGTCTAAGAAAATTTCCATAACAACACCTCTTAGGCTTTATTGGAAGAACCAAATACCCTGATTTTCTCCCGGATAATTTCAATAGCTGCTTCTCTTGCAGGTCCTAAGATTTTCCGCGGGTCAATCTCATCGGGATTTTTCTCTAAAACTTCCCGCATCTTTCCCACAAACGCCTCCCGGATGTTGGTATCGATATTTACTTTGGCCACACCCAGGGAAATGGCTTTTTTGATATCCTCATCGGGGACACCGGACGAACCGTGAAGCACCAAAGGAATATGTACAAGTTCCCGGATTTTTGCCAATCTTTCAAAATCAAGTTTTGGCACTCCCTTATAGCGGCCATGGGCGGTACCAATAGCTACCGCCAAAGAATCCACTCCCGTCTGGGCAACAAACTCCCGGGCTTCCTCCGGGTCGGTAAAGAAAGCGTCCCGCTCGTCCACCGAAATATCGTCCTCGGTTCCGCCAATTTTACCAAGCTCCGCCTCTACCGAAACTCCTACCGCATGGGCCAGCTCCACTACTTTCTTGGTAATGGCCACGTTTTCCGCAAAAGGATACTTGGAGCCGTCAATCATCACCGAAGTAAACCCGTGCCGGATGCAGGCCATAACCTGTTCTAAACTGGTTCCATGGTCTAAATGAAGGGCCACCGGTACTTTGGCATTTTTGGCCGCCTGATGGCTTAAAGCGGCAATATAATCAATACCCGCATATTTTATAGCTCCCTGACTGGCCTGAATAATAACAGGGCTGTTTTCCGCTTCCGCAGCAGCTACGATTGCTTGCACAATTTCCATATTGTTGCAGTTAAAAGCACCAACCGCATATCCTTCCCGGTAAGCTTTGGTTAAAAGTTCCGCAACCGTAACTAAAGCCAAGATATCTCCCCCTTTAATTATTTTTCTTTTTTTGGAACCGTTGTTAATAGTATAGCCTTCTGTCCTAATTTTAGCACATCTTCTTCCTGAGTTGCCCAAAAAATTTTCGCCCTTTGACAATTCTGGCATCTTAAAATTAAATACTCGGGAAAAAGTTCTAACTCTCCTTTAAAATTATTACATTCACACTGAATTTTACCCTGATAGTCAAGGCCTTCTAAGTGACTTAACAATTCATACATAACCGCAGGAGCTACAAAATACTCTTTTAAAAAGTTTTCATCTTTGAGAGGGTCGTAACTACGCCTGGGTTTTAAACTAAGCCCATTATTTTTCGGGGTTACCGAAGAAAAATCTAAAGCTACAAACTCTTTTAAGCGAAAGCTTTTTATCTCACTATCATCATAAAAGTACAACCTTATAACCGTTTCCTCCAGGTTTAAAAGCCTGATCGTTAAGAGCTTTAAACCGCAGGCACAAAAGTAATCTTCTTTTTCCCTTTTTTTCAGGCTAAATACCGATATTTTTAACTGCCGATTTTTTTGGCACGCAGGACAGCGCAAAGTAACTTCTTTTTCCGGAAAAACAACCATAGAAAAACCCCTCCCCTTTAAGGGAAGAGTTCGCCTTAAATTTAAAAATTCCTTGTGTCACAATTAGACAATATCTCCCATCGTCCATCACTACTAACTACCGCCTGCACCTTTCGGTATAACTCTTCTAAAGAAAAAGGTTTAACTAAGACTTCTCCTCCTAATTCCCGAATTTGCCTTAAAATCTCCTCTTCCTGGTAAGCCGTAATAAAGATAATTTTCCCTTCCGGCAGGATATCTTTTATCTGTCTTGCCAGGACAAAGCTATTCTCTCCACCAAGATTTACATCTAAAATTAAAAGCAGGGGTTTTTTCTCCAAAACCAAAGCTTTAGCAGTACCGGTGTTCCCTGCCGTATAAACCACATAACCTTTTAACTCTAACGCATCTTTTAAAAGTTTTATGATACCCGGCTGATCATCTACGATTAAAATAGAGGGTTTTGTCAATTTTTCCGCCTCCTGAAGGTTGTAATTTCGCCATAAACTTTTATTTTCCTTCATTGTATGTCGAATTTTGTCTTAACTTTTTTTAAAAAAATTACCGGCTAACTGTTAGCCGGTTTTCTCCTAAAACAATTTATTGGTTTTTAAACTTGCCCCGATAAACTCCCGGAAAAGCGGATGGGGTCTATTGGGTCTTGATTTAAATTCGGGGTGAAACTGGGTTGCCACAAACCACGGATGGTCCGAAAGTTCTATTATTTCCACCAGCCGGCCATCGGGAGAAGTACCGCTTATTACCAGACCTAAACCGGTTAATAATTCCCGGTACTCATTGTTAAACTCATACCGGTGCCGGTGGCGTTCGTAAATAATTTCTTCTCCGTAAGCAGCATGAGCTTTTGTTCCCGGAACAAGCTTACACGGATATAATCCCAAACGCATGGTGCCTCCTAACTGTTCCACTTCTTTTTGTTCCGGCAAAAGGTCAATTACCGAATGGGGGCCATCCGGTTTGAATTCAGAGCTATTGGCATCTTTAAGGCCTGCCACATTTCGGGCAAACTCAATTACAGCGGTCTGCATGCCAAGACACAGGCCCAAATAAGGCACTTTGTTTTCCCGGGCATACTGAATGGCCTTGATTTTTCCTTCAACTCCCCGGTCGCCAAAGCCTCCGGGAACCAATATTCCATCAAGGTTACTTAAATATTTTTCCACCGGCTCTTTTTCCAGCATTTCCGAATCAATCCAGCGGATGTTAACCCGGGTTTCATGATAAATTCCGGCATGGCGTAAAGCTTCGGCCACGCTTAAATAAGCATCGGGAAGGGATACGTACTTCCCAACTATACCAATAGTTACTTCAAATTTGGGGTTTTTATACCGCTCGACGATTTGTTCCCACTCCGACAAATCCGGCTCTCCGCAGGTAAGCCCCAGCTTTTTAATAACAATATCATCCAAACCTTCTTCTTTTAACTTTAAAGGAACCTCGTAAATGTTAGATGCATCCACCGCCTGAATTACGGCATTTTTATCAATGTCACAGAAGAGAGCAATTTTTTCGGTGATTTCCCTGGATAAAGGCTGCTCCGAGCGGGCTACAATTATATCCGGTTGAATACCGATGCTCCGCAATTCCTTGACGCTGTGCTGGGTTGGTTTGGTCTTAAGTTCGCCGGTTACCCTTAAAGTAGGAACCAGAGTAACGTGAATGTACAGGACATTGTCTTTTCCCACATCGTTTTTTAGCTGTCTTATTGCCTCTAAAAAAGGTAGGGATTCAATATCCCCAACCGTACCGCCAATTTCGGTTATCACCACATCGGGATTGCTTTCTTTAGCTACCCTCAATATCCTTTCTTTAATTTCATTGGTAATGTGCGGGATAACCTGAACGGTACCACCGAGATAATCCCCGCGCCGCTCCTTGCTAATTACCGCCCAGTAAACTTTACCGGTAGTGACGTTGGAGTTCTTGGTTAAATTAATATCGATAAACCGTTCGTAATGGCCAAGGTCAAGGTCGGTTTCCGCTCCATCGTCGGTAACAAACACTTCTCCATGCTGATACGGACTCATGGTACCAGGGTCAACGTTAATGTACGGGTCAAATTTTTGAATTGCTACTTTAAGTCCGCGACTTTTTAAAAGCCGTCCTAAAGATGCTGCAGTGATTCCTTTGCCCAGTGACGAAACTACTCCTCCGGTCACAAAAATAAACTTCGTCATCTTAATCCTCCCAATACTACCAAATAATCACTTTTTCCATTCTATACGGCCAAAAGAGCCAAAGTCAAGCTAAAAGTTACATTTTCTCCGGAGCTGAAACGCCCAGCATTTTTAATCCTTTTCTAAGCACGATCCGGGTTGCTTCAACTAATAGCAACCGGGCTTTACTTAAGTTTTCCTCTACCCCTAAAACCCGGCAGCTATTGTAAAAGGTGTGGAAATACCCGGCCAGTTCATGGAGGTATCTTGCCAGGTGATGAGGGGCTAAGGCAGTAGCACATTTTTCTATTTCCACCGGAAACTCGGCCAGATGGCGTAAAAGGTTTAATTCCGCCTCACTACTTAGAATTGCTAAATCCACATCCTCCACCGGAGGTAAAGTAACTCCCTGCTCGTTACACTGCCGGTAAAGACTCATTATCCGGGCATGGGCATATTGAATATAGTAAACCGGGTTTTCGTTGGATTTCTCTTTGGCCAAATCCAGGTCAAAATCCAGGTGGGCATCGTGGCTGCGCATGACAAAGAAGTAGCGCGCAGCATCAACCCCCACTTCTTCCACCAGCTCATCTAACGTAATGTATTGCCCGGTTCTTTTGGACATCCGCACCAGTTCCCCGCCCTGGAAGAGTCGGACTAACTGCATTAAGATAACAATAAGCCGTTCCGGATCATAGCCTAACGCTTTAAGGGCAGTTTTCATCCGGCTTACATGGCCGTGATGGTCAGCCCCCCAGATGTTAATTACCAGATCAAAGCCCCGGTCAAACTTATTTTTGTGGTAAGCAATATCCGCCGCATAATACGTCGGCACACCATTTTTTCTGACCAGCACTTCATCTTTTTCTTCGCCTAATTTCGACGCAGCAAACCAGAGAGCTCCATCCTTTTCGTACAAATAACCCCGCTCCAGTAAAAGTTTTACAGTTTTTTCTACTTCACCGGATTCATGGAGCGATCTTTCGGAAAACCAGACATCATACTTTACCCCGAAATTTTCCAAAGATTTCTTTATGGACTGTAACTTTTCTTCCAGAGCAATCTTCCCCAAAGCTTCCTGCCTTTCTTTTTCGGGAAGATGAATAAAACGGTCCCCAAACCGGGCAACGATATTGCGCGCTGTATCAATAATATCTTCTCCGTGGTATCCTTCTTCGGGAAATTCCACCTTATACCCTAATAGCTCTAAATACCGGGCCTCCACCGATTTGTTAAAGTTTTCAATTTGATTGCCCGCATCGTTAATGTAATACTCCCGCGATACTTCATAACCCGCTTCCGTTAAAATATTGGCAAGGATATCCCCCAGAGCAGCTCCCCGGCCGTTACCCATATGAAGAAGGCCTGTGGGGTTAGCCGAAACAAACTCTACCTGAACTCTCTTCCCCGCTCCTATAGACAAGCGTCCGTACTTCTCCCCAAAGCTTAAAATTTCCGGAATTACGGCAACGACCCAATCTTTTTTAAAGTAAAAGTTTATAAATCCCGGACCGGCAATCTCCACCCGTTCCACTACCGCAGGAATCTCTAAGTATTCTAACAAGGTCGCTGCGATTTCCCGCGGATTTTTCCGCGCCTTTTTGGTAAGAAGCATTGCTAAGTTAGTGGCTAAATCACCGTGGGCTTTTTCTTTGGGTTTTTCCAGTTCAAAGGCTAACTCGTCCTCGGCATCCAAATATCCCGCCTTTACCGCTGCTCTTCTTAAGCTGCCGGCAATCTCCCCCGTAATTCTCTGTAAAAGATACTCCACTTTCAAGCCTCCTTGACCTCGATGGACAAAAAGTTGTCGGAAACCTTTTGCCGCTCTAAATTTAATTCATATAAAAGCTTAATCGTCCCACCCATTTCTGTCAAGTCTATAAATACTTCCGAAGGATGGACCGCCAAACTCATCATGCCAAAGGGAGTAATATACATGCACTCGTGGAAAACACCCTGCTCAAACACCGACTTCTGTTCATTTTTCCCCATTCGGTTTAAGGTAACCCGGGATGGTTCTATTTTAATGGTGGTGGTAGTGCCTTCCATCCCGGAAACCTCCGACTCATGGTACACCAAATAGTAGCAGTCGGGTTTTTTGTAAAGATACCCCAAGGTCGTAAGCTCAATGGTGTCTTCTTCCCCCCACTCATTTCTCTGGCTTCCCCTAATGGTAATTAAAACTTCCTTTTTCACTTTGGCATTCCTCCTTGGAATAAAATAGTTTTAAAAATAAATAAGGAAAGAAGGTAGAAAAACCCTCTTTCCTATGCTCCATAAGTAAATCCTGCTTGAAAACAGGCAATATTAGCTTCCGAAAACTTTCCAGAGCGCTTTTGGATTTCCTGAAGCCAGGCTTCTTTAGGAAAAGTAAGCCTCTTTGCTAAAAATCCTAAAAGAACCATGTTAATTCCCCGGGGATTGTTACGTGACTTCGCAATTTCCCGGGCAGGAATCAAGTTAAAATTTACTCCTTGAGCCCTTTCCCGAAAATCCGGATAAGAAGCTTTACCGGTCAGTACCGGCAGAGGATAAATTTCCATGTCGTTGACCAACGCCAGGCCTTCCGGCTTTAAGTAAGAAAGCCATCTTAATGCCTCTAACTTTTCAAACGCCAAAAGAAAGTCCGCTTCTCTATGAGCAATTAACGGGGAATTTACCTTCTTGCCAAAGCGAAGATACGTGACCACCGCTCCTCCCCGCTGGGCCATCCCGTGGACTTCGGCTACTTTAACATCAAGTCCAGCCTTTTCCGCTACCCCGGCAATAATTTTACTTGCCAGAATAGTCCCCTGCCCGCCAACTCCGGCCAGTAAAATATTTTTATCCAAGGGAATCACCACCCTTTATTATGGCCGAAAATTTACAAACCTGGGCACATACCCCGCAACCGTTACATAAAAGCGGGTCAATAGAAGCTTTCTTATCTTTAATGGCAATTGCCGGGCAGCCTAACTTCAAGCAGCGCTGGCAACCGGTACATTTTTCAGAAATTACCGTTAGGGGCTCCCGGGTTTGATTGGGCAACAGCGCACATTCCCGCCGCACCACCACTACCGATACCTCTCCGGCCGCTACTTCCTCGGTTATAACCGCTCTCAGTTGCTGCAGATCAAAGGGATCAACGGTCGTAACCCGCTTTACCCCTAACGCCCTGGCCAACGCCTCAAAATCCACCTGAGGTGCCGGTTCTCCCATTAAGGTTTTACCCGTTGCCGGGTGGGGCTGGTGGCCGGTCATTGCCGTGGTGCGGTTATCCAGTATTAATATAGTCCCTTTGCCTCCATTATATACCATATCGATTAAAGGTGTAATCCCCGAATGTAAAAAAGTTGAATCGCCAATAACCGCTACCGTTTTCCCGGAAAAATCCGGATTGGCTTTTTCCATTCCTAAAGCCATTCCGATGCCCGCTCCCATGCAAACGGTAGTATCAATTGCCCCTAAAGGCGGCATTACCCCTAAGGTGTAGCAGCCGATATCACCGGTTACCGTAAGTTTAAGTTCACTTAAAATATAAAACACCGGCCGGTGCGGACAGCCCGGACACATTACCGGCGGCCTCTGGGGTAAATCTAAATTCTCAAGGGAATCGGCTATTTCCTCTCCTAGATATTTTAAAACCGCCCTTTGCACAATATAGTGGTTTAACTCACCGGTACGGGGGATAATTTCCTTGCCCACGACTTTTAACCCCAGGGCACGCACGTGTTCTTCTATATACGGTTCCAATTCTTCCACCACTATGATGGTTTTAACCTTTTCGGCAAATTTTAAAATAAGTTTTTCCGGAAGCGGCCAGGTAAGTCCGAGCTTTAAAACCGGAGAGCCGGGAAAAGCTTCTTTAACATACTGGTAGCTTATTCCCGACGTAATAAAACCCACATCCCCCGTTCCCTCTTCTATCCGGTTTAACGGAGTAATTTCGGCATATTCCAAAAGCTTCTGCCGTCGCTCCTCCACCACCTGATGGCGCAACCGGGCATTTCCCGGAACCATCACGTACTTTTGCGGGTTTTTAACGTACGGCTTTAAGCTTACCTCCCGGGGTTCCTCCTCAATCACTAACGTATGGGTATGGGCAATCCGGGTGGTTGTCCTTAAAATAACCGGTGTATCAAACTCTTCACTTAATTCATAGGCAAGTTTCACAAACTTGCGGGCCTCTTCACTGTCCGAGGGTTCCAATACCGGTATTTTAGCCAGTTTACCGTAATAGCGGTTATCCTGTTCGTTCTGGGAACTGTGCAGTCCGGGATCATCGGCGGATACCAGCACCAGCCCCGCATTTACACCGGTATAGCTCAAGGTTAAAAGCGTATCCGCTGCCACGTTCACCCCAACATGTTTCATGGTCACCAGGGTTCGAGCTCCGGCAAGGGAAGCTCCAATCCCCACCTCTAAAGCCACTTTCTCATTGGGCGACCACTGGGCATAGACCCCCGGGTATCTGGCAAAATTCTCCAAAATCTCCGTACTGGGAGTACCGGGATAGCCCACCCCAATTTTTACCCCCGCTTCAAAAGCACCCCGGGCAATCGCTTCGTTTCCGGTCATTAACTTGGCCATTCCCTATCCCCTTTCTCCGCTATTCCTTAAATCTATTACTCGTTTGGCTTTACCTTCGGAGCGCTCCAGGGACCTTGGTTCCAAAAGCTTTACCTTGGCGGAAATTTGCAGAGTTGAAGCAAGACGTTCTTCTATAGTGCGGGTTAATTTTTCTAAGTCTTTAAACTTTCCGGTAAAGAACTTTTCTTCAATTTCCACCTGAACTTCTAACTCGTCCAGATATCCCCGTTTGGAAACTATGAGCTGATAATGGGGAGCTGTGCCTTCAATTTCCATTAGGACGCTTTCAATTTGCGAGGGAAAAACATTGACCCCCCGGATAATTAACATATCATCGGTTCTTCCTTTTACCCGCTGCATCCGGGTGGTAGTCCGGCCACAGCGGCAGGGCTCGGGATTAATTTTACTGATGTCCCGGGTACGGTAGCGCAAAAGGGGCAGAGCTTCTTTGGTTAAAGGGGTAATGATTAACTCCCCTTCTTCTCCCGGTTCTTTGGGCTCCAGGGTTTCCGGGTCCACCACTTCTACTAAAAAATGATCCTCGTTAATGTGAAGTCCTTCCCGCTCCAAACACTCCCCCGAAACTCCGGGTCCGATAATTTCCGACAAGCCATAATTGTCCGTTGCCACAATTCCCCACTGCTTTTCAATTTCCGCCCGCATTTCTTCCGTCCAGGGCTCCGAACCAAAAAGTCCCCACTTAAGCCCCAAGCTCCTGGGCTCTATCCCCAGTTCCCGGGCAGTTTCCGCCAGATGCAAAGAATAAGAGGGAGTGCAAATTAAAGCGGTGGTACCGAAATCACGCATTAGCTGAATCTGCCGGCGGGAATTCCCCACCGAAATGGGCACCACCAGCGCCCCCACTTTTTCTAGCCCATAGTGAAGCCCAAAAGCTCCCGTAAAAAGGCCGTAGCCAAAGGCAATCTGGGCGGTATCTTCGTCGGTAACACCGGCCATGGTTACAATCCGGGCCACCACCTCAGCCCAGACTTCCAGATCCCCCCGGGTATAGCCCACCACCGTAGGACGACCGGTGGTGCCGCTGGAAGCGTGAAGCCGCACCAAATTTTTCTTGGGCTCGGCAAACAAACCAAAGGGATAATTATCCCTGAGATCATCCTTGGTCGTTACCGGTAGATACCGCACATCCTTTAACGTCTTTATCTTTTCGGGATAAATCCCGGCCTTTTCTAATTTCTCGCGATAAAAGGGGACTTTTTCATAAGCTCTTTTCACCTGGGCCTTCAATCGCGCAAGCTGGAGTTCTTCCAGGTCCTTCCTGGACATGCATTCTCTTTCTCTGTTCCAGATAAACCCCAAAGTTCTCCTCCCCTTCCATCCCGCTATTCTTCAAATAAAAGTTTCACCGTCTTGCTTTCCTTTAGCGGCACCAGTAAACTTACCAGAGGTACAATCACAAAGGGTAAGAAAATGCCGTAAACCCCGGCTACCGGCAGAACCTTGGCATCAAAGCCGTGCTTTACCGCTAAAGTTACCACCGTTAATAAGCCGGTAAAGGTTCCCGCCAGGGCGCCCACCGCATTTGCTCTCCGGAAAAATAAACCGAAGAAATACGGAGCCAAAAAGCTTCCCGCCACGGCTCCCCAGGATATGGCCATTAACGATAAAATAATAGCCGGTTTTAAAAGGGCAATAACCACTGAAAACGCAATAAACACTATCGTTAAGATACGTAACACTAAAATCTGGCGACCACTTTTATCTTTGAGTAAGCCCGTATCTCCCAAAAGATCTACTGCTACCGCCGAGCTTGAAACCAGCACCAGGGAAGACAAAGTAGACATCGATGCCGATAAAACCAATAATAAAATCAACGCCGCCACCCATTCCGGCAGGTGCTGGGCAATTAACTGGGGAACTAAAAGGTCGGGGGTAGGTTTGCCTGTTGCCGGATCTACCGGCAGGGATTTAAAAAATAAAGGCGTTAAAGCTCCGGTAAAATACGCTCCCCCGGCAATAACTAAAGCAAAGATGGTCGATACCCAGGTAGCCGGTGTTATTGCCTTTTCATCCCTTATCGCGTAAAATTTTTGTACCATTTGCGGTAAACCCCAGCTCCCGAAGCTGGTTAAAAGCATTAAAAACATGAGAGAGCTGAAGCCCTGCCCACCCCAGAGGGAAGTAAAGTCCGGATTAATCTGGGAAAGCTTAAAAGCAACGCTGCTGATTCCCCCCACTTCCGGCGTATTTACCAGGTACCCCACCATGAGAAAAACACCTAACAGCATAATTGTTCCCTGGATAAAGTCGGTAAGAGCTACGGCAAAATAACCTCCCAGTAAAAGATAGATTGCGGTCAGTCCGGCCATTAATAGAAGGGCAAAAAGATAGGGCAAGCCAAACACCGCTTCAAACAGGTAACTAAGGCCCATGTATACCGACGCCGAGTAGGGTACGAGAAAAATGAAAATGATTAAAGCAGCCAGAGGCTTGTAAAGGGGAAAATCATACCTTTTTGCTAAAAACTCCGGCATTGTCCGAGCATTCAACTGCTGGGTCATGTGCCGGGTAGGTTTTGCTAATATCTTCCAGGCAAGAAAACTTCCTATTACCGCATTACCAAAAGCAATCCAGAGGGCCGGAAGCCCAAAGCTAAAGCCCACTTTGCCGGCGTAACCAATAAAAAGAACCGCAGAAAAGTAGGTCGTGCCATAAGCAAACGCCGACAGCCACGGACCCACCTTGCGGCCTCCTAAGATGAAATCATCCACCGTTTTCGTTTTCTTGAACCCAAAAAATCCTGAAACAAGCATAATAAACACAAAAATTCCCAAAAACCAGAACTTAACCATCCTGTCCATCCTCCCGTCCTTAAAATATTTAGTTAAATTTCTTACTATTTTAAACTATTTTAAAATTATTTTCTATAAATTTTTCTGTCAAAATTGATAATTTTTTGTCGAAATTTTAGGGCTTTAACTTACGATCTGGAAATCTTCATTAAAAAATCCCCGGTAAGCAAAATAGCTTGCCACATAAGCCGCCACCGTTACCGCCCCTGCCAGCATAAACGCCACCATAATCTGGTATTTAATCGCCATAAGCGGATTCGCCCCGGCTAAGATTAAACCGGTCATCATTCCCGGCAGCTGAACGATTCCCAGAGTTTTCATCTGGTCTACGGTGGGAAGCATTGCCGTTTTAATACTTTCGCGGATAAGGGAAAAAGCCGCTTCCCGGGGAGGAGCACCCAGGCTTAATTTTACCTCTACCTCTTCCCGCCGGTCGCGAAAAGTTTGTTTTAAGCTTCGAAACACCAGTCCCACCGCCACCATCGCATTTCCCACAATCATTCCGCTTACCGGAATGGCCTGGCTGGGCTTATAGGAAATAGCCCGAAAAGCAATCAGAGCCCCCAGGGTAATGATGAGTCCCATCACGATTGCCCCAAAGGAGATAAGATGGCTATTTTTAATCCCTTCACCCCTTTTACCGGCTATGTAAGCCGCATTTAAAACCATCACCAGTAAAAGGGCCGTAGTAAACCAGAAATTATTCCGGGCAAAGATAAATTTTAAGATATATCCTACCGCTACCAACTGCACCACCGCCCGGATACTTCCCATTAAAAGATCTTTTTCTAACAAAAGCTTCTCTTTTTTGGAAACAAGCATTGCCAGAATAACCAAACTAAAGCTTAAAAGAAGCGACCAGTTGCTCAAATTTTTCCCTCCCCAAAATATTTTACCTTTCCAGCATCAAGGTACAGCACCTTTGTAAAGTTAAACGCCTCAAGATTATGGGTAATCGCTAACACTGTAAGGTTTTTTTCCTCTTTTTCCTTTAAAATGAGGTCTAAAATTGCCCGGGTGTTTTCGGTATCTAGAGCCGACGTAACTTCGTCTAAAAGTAAAACTCTGGGCTTTACCAGAAGCGTTCTAATTAAGGAAATCCTTTGGGCTTCTCCTCCGGATAATTCGGTGGGTTTTTTGGCAAGGATTTCTTCTTTTAAATTGGCTTGAGCTAAATATTTGTAAATTAATTCCATGTCCGGCTTTTCCTGCCTTAAGCGAAAGGGATAGGTTAAATCCTCCAAAACTTTTTGACCAAAAAGATAAGGTCTTTGCAAAACATATCCAATTTCCCGGCGAAGTTTGATCGGATCGTACTCTTTGATATTCTTTCCCCGGTAGTAAATCTCTCCGGAGGTGGGCGATAAAAGGCGGTTTAATAACCTAAAAAGGCTACTTTTCCCCGCCCCGGAAGGTCCTAATACCCCGAGAAAATCCCCTTCCTCCACAGTAAAAGTAATACCATCCAAGATCACTTGCCCATCACTACCGTTTAGTTTTACGTTATCCACGACAATAATACTCATTTTTCCTCACCTCCCGGCAGCAGTTCACCTAAATCAGCGGGCAAGATTTTGGTTAACAAATCGAGAAACTGCTGTTTTTCCCGGTTTGTTAAATTTTTTAGCAATGCTTGATAAAATTCCCGGTCTTCCTGGAAATGTTCGGCTACCAGTTCTCGGCCCTTATCGGTCAATACCAAATAAACGGCCTTCCGGTCCTTCTCATCCCTTTTCCGCATCACCAGACCCTTTTGCTCCAAACGGTCGATAATTCCGGTTAAAGTAGAAGGTTTTAAACCAAATTTCCGGGCAAACTGGCCAAAACGAAATTTTTCCCCTTCCTGCAAATGTTCCAGCACAAACAGTTCCTGACTGCTAAGGCCGGTTTTTTCTAATTGCCATTCTTCTTTAAATTTAAAAACCGCTGCCAGCCGATGTAAAAGCTCCTCCATAATTATTCACCTTTCGTATAATACGTATCTCGAATAACATTTTAATGCCAAAAGCGCTAATTTGCAAGGTAATTTTTAGGGTAAAAAAGAAAAAACCCGTCAAAGGGGTTTTTACTGCTTTTTTAAAGATTTTTTCCGCACAAATCTTTTTATTCTCTTTAAAGCCTCAATTAAATCTTTCCGGGCGGTAGCATAGGAAATCCGGATAAAGCCCTCTCCAGAAGGTCCAAAAGCCGACCCGGGTACCACCGCTACCTTTTCTTCAAATAAAAGCCTTTCGGCAAACTCTTCACTGGATAAGCCGGTTGCCGAAATATCCGGGAAAGCATAAAAGGCTCCTTTAGGTTCAAAAAGCCAGAGCCCCATTTCGCTAAAAGCTTCCACCAAAATTCTTCTCCGGTAATTATACTCTTCCACCATCTTTTTTACCGCACCGTTTTGATTTTTCAAAGCTTCTATCGCTGCTTTTTGCGCCGTAATCGGAGCGCAAAGCATGGTATACTGGTGTATTTTGGTCATCGCCGCTATGATTTCTTTAGGTCCGGCCGCATAACCAAGCCGCCAGCCGGTCATGGCGAAAGCTTTGGAAAAGCCATTTAAAATCACCGTACGCTCTTTCATTCCCGGAAAAGAAGCAATAGAAGTGTGCTTCCCTTCATAAGTAAGTTCCGCATAAATTTCATCGGAAATTACGAGAAGGTCGTGTTCGGCAATAACCGGCAGGAGTTTGGCCAGGTCATCGGCGGTCATCACCGCTCCGGTCGGGTTATTGGGATAACAGAGAAGCAAGATTTTCGACTTCGGGGTTATTGCTTCTTCTAAAAGCTCCGGCGTTAATTTAAAGCCGTTTTCCGGCCGCGTCCGGATGTAAACCGGCTTCCCTCCCGCCAGCATCGTCGTTGGCCCGTAAGAAACATAGGAGGGCTCGGGAATAAGCACCTCATCCCCGGGAGAGACAAGAGCCCTCAGGGCTAAATCGACCCCTTCGCTGACCCCAACGGTCACCAAAACTTCCTGGACTGGGTCATAAGCTACCCCCGTAAGCCGTAAGAGGTAGCGGCTAATTTCTTCCCGCAGTTCTAAAAGCCCCTGATTGGATGTGTACATGGTGTAGCCCTTTTCCAGGGAATAAATCCCCTCTTCCCGGATATACCAGGGCGTAACAAAATCCGGTTCCCCTACCCCGAGGGAGATAACGCCTTTGGTATTGGCCACCAGGTCAAAAAATTTTCTGATCCCCGAAGGGGGTATCTGCCGTAAAACCGGGTTTATTTTTTCTTCAAGGTTCACGGCGTTATCACCAGCCTTCTATCTTCCTCCTCATCGTCCAAAATAACTCCTTCATGCTTGTAGGTTTTTAAAATAAAGTGGGTAGCACAGCTTTGCACTCCTTCAATGGTAGAAAGCTTTAAAGCAACAAATAAAGCCACTTCTTTCATCGAACTCCCTTCTACCATCACCGCCAAATCATAATCCCCGGACATCAGGTAAACATCTTTAACTTCAGCAAACTGATATATCCTCCTGGCAATTCCGTCAAATCCCACTTCCCGCTGGGGAGTTACCTTTACCTCAATTAAAGCCATTACCGGCTCGTAATCGGTTTTCTCCCAGTTTATCAGGGTATGGTATTTAATAATGGCCTTTCTTTCTTCCAGCTCTTTAATTTTGGCCCTGACTTCCTTTTCCGTCACCCCCAGCATCGTGGCAATTTGCTTGGGCGTAAGCTTGGCATTTTCGTGAAGTAGCTGTAAAATCTCCCTTTCCATTCTCCCTTCCTCCTTGTCCCTAAAATATTAAAACCCCCGTCCCCAATTGGGACGAGGGTCTATCCTCGCGGTACCACCCAACTTGGCAGGAAAACTCCTGCCCCCTTCGTTCGGATAACGGTCTCCCGGGAAAGCTTACTGCTACTTCAGCTTTCCAACTTGAAGACGGCCCCCGGCCTTCCCTGTACCGGCTTTCACCTGCCCCGGCTCTCTTTAACAGGAAAAAGTACCGGTTTTTCTTCGCATCGCCTTTTCCCTATTTGCCATGTATTTGGAGAATATTTTATGCAAAATTATACGAAAATGTCAATAAGCAAACGAAAAACAAAATGCAAAAGGTAATAAACAATTCCTCCCAAAAAGGCCCCGGCTAGCACATCCCGAAAATAATGGTGGCCAACGTAGACCCTTGAAATCATCAAAAACACTACATATGCCAGGGCTATAACTCCCGCCACCTTCGCCACTTCCCAAATCCCCATCGTTAGGGCCACCGCTCCGGTTATATGGTCGGAAGGAAAGGAACTGTCAGCGGCATGGGGGTATAACGGTTTAATCCCTTTTTCGACAAAAGGCCTGGGAAAATAATAGCGCCTGCCCAAATATTTTGCCAAATATACGGCAATTAACCCCACCACACCGGTTTTAAAAAGATAAAACTTAACCTTTAAATCTCCCGTAAAAAACAAGTACAGCATAATTAGCCAGTAAAAATAAATTCCCCCGCGGGAAAAAAAGACCATAACCTTGTCTAAATAAATATTCTTTTGCGCCATGCCGTAAATCAGCCAAAATACTCTTTCGTTAACTTCATACCGGCTTTTCGCCATTGCTCTCCTCCAGCTTTTCCCTTCCTAAGTACCTCGCTATCCTTTCCCGGGGACCGGCAACGGTAACCTCAATTCCTTCCGGTAAATACTCTAAATTTATAAGCTTTAAGTTTTCTTTTAAATCCCCAATTTTAAAAGCCTGGGCAAAGGGCAAAACCGCTTTTACCGTAACTTCCTGCCAGAATAAGTTTTCCTCTATTAATTTTAAAAGTAGCTCCATGTTATAGCCGGTACGGGCAGAAATCGCAACCGCCCTTTTACCCAAAAACAAAACCGGTTCCGGCAAAAGATCCGCTTTATTATAAACGGTAATTACCGGCACTCTTACTTTCATTTCCGTTAGAATTTTTTCAACCACCGCTTCCTGCTCTTCCCGGTATGGGTTTGCCCCATCCACCACATGCAAAATTAACTCTGCTTCATGCACTACCTCCAGAGTCGATTTAAACGCTTCTTTAATCAGGGGTGGCATATTTTCAATAAAACCTACCGTATCAATTAAAAGAAGCTTCTGTCCTCCAGGCAAGGTTAGTTTTCTAACCGTAGGATCAAGAGTGGCAAAGAGCTTATCTTCCGCCAGCACTCCCGCCCCGGTAAGGGCATTAAGTAAAGTAGATTTACCCGCATTGGTATACCCCACCAGGACTACAATTGGCACTCCCGCCTCCAGCCGCCGGGACCTTTTGACTTCCCGGTTTTGTTCAATTTCTTTTAATTCCCGGCGCAACTCGGCAATCCTTTTCCGAATAGTCCGCCGCAGAACCTCCAATTTGGTCTCTCCGGGACCCCGGGTACCAATTCCGCCCCCAAGGCGGGACAAAACCCGTCCGAGCCCGGTAATCCGGGGAAGGTTATACATAAGCCGGGCCAACTCCACCTGAATTTTCCCCTCATGGGTGTGGGCATGCTCGGCAAAAATTTCCAGGATAATCTGGGTACGATCCACCACCGTAACTTCGAGAATTTCTTCCAGGTTTTTGGCCTGGGTAGGTGTTAAATCTCCCCCCACCGCCAGCAAATTTAAATTGTGTTTTTTTAAGAGTTCTCCTATTTCCTGCACCTTCCCGTAGCCAAAATAAGTGGCAGGAACCGGATGCTCAAGCCTTTGGCTTATAATATCAACAGCCTCAATCCCGCGGGTTTTCAGGAGGGCTAAAAACTCTTCTTTTTGGTAGGGAAATTTTTTCAGGTTTTCAACTAAAAAAGCCACTAAAGCTTTTTCCACAATAAACCCCCCGGTTTTTTGACCATTATACCACAAATAAATTTTTCTTGACTAAAAGCTAAAACTTTTTTAAGATATTTCCAAATCTCTTTCGTAAATACTATTATAAGCATAAGCCAAGGAGGTTATCATGGCGAAAAAAGTTGCTGTAGTTGACCCGACTCTCTGCGATCAAGCCCCGGCTTGTATTTTAGTTGTGGTCTGCCCCTTTGGGGCTATTGAACAGGAGCCGGCAGAATACGATTTCCCCGGCTTTGGCAAACCGGTTACGGTTAATCAGGACTTATGTACCGGCTGTGGTAAGTGTCTGCCTTTTTGTTCTACAGGAGCTATTAGCCTTGTGGAAAAAGAATAAGGCTGGCCCAAAAAGGTCAGCCTTGGCTCCATTTTATTAGCTTTCGCAACAGAAAACCCGTTCCTTTGATCATTAACTTTGTTGCCTGCCTTCCGGCAAAGCCCAGGGTTTTTGCGGAAAAATTCAGAGTTTGTTCGGCAATCTCCCGGGCCACTGCTTTTAAATAGCGGATATCGTCTTCAATTTCTTCTTCTTCCAAACCCACAGCCAAAAGTTCCTGTCTTCGGATATCCGGCGGCAGCTTTTTTAAGGCATAGTTTAGGGAAGATAAAGCAACGATTAAATCATCAAGCTGCCCTAAAGCTGGAATAACCCCCGGAATAAAATCAGCGGGCGATGCCCAGTATAATAGCCCCCCAGCCAAAATCGACTTCTCCTTAAGGGTAAGCTCCGGGTGGCGCGCTAAGCGCCAAGCAAGTTTAGCATACTTCGGAGCCTTTTTTACAAGAAAAGATATCCTTTCAATCATTTAAATCACCTTTACTTATTTTATCCACGCCATTTTAGATTTAATCCTGTTTTCCCCTTGTTGTCTGAGAATTCTCCTTATTTCGCAGTCAGGAATAAAATTAAATGCAGGTACGGTTTCCAACCGTACCTGCAATTTTAAACTACCACCTCATAGCATAAAGCCTTTCAATCCGGTCTTCAATGGGTGGATGGGTAGAGAAAAGCGCCATTAAGGCCCGTCCGTTCAAGGGGTTTACGATAAACATATGCGATGCGGCTGGAGACACTTCCATCGGTATCCGCAAGCTGTAAGCATGGAGCTTCTTTAAAGCCTCCGCAAGGCCCACCGGTGACCCCGCAAGCTTTGCCCCCGTTTCATCGGCCAAATACTCCCGGGAACGGGAAATCGCAAGCTGCACCAGTAAAGCCGCAATCGGAGCTAAAATCAGCAAGATAAGATCGGCTATAAGCCCTCCGGGATTATTATCATCATCGCGACCACCGCCAAAAAACAACCCCCAGCGAAAAACATCCGCCAGCATGGAAATAGCTCCGGCCATAGCCGCCGCAATGGTTCCTATCAGAATATCCCGGTTTTTAATATGAGCTATCTCGTGGGCCAGCACCCCTTCAATCTCCTGCCGGTTTAGAAGATTTAAAAGTCCTTCGGTTACCGCTACCGCTGCGTGTTCAGGATTACGCCCGGTGGCAAAAGCATTGGGCTGGGGCGACGGGGTAATATAAATTTTGGGCATGGGAATGCCGGCTTTTAAGGATAGATTTCTCACAATTGAGTACAACTCCGGCGCCTCCGCCTCACTTACCGGATAAGAACCGGTCATTTTTATTACCAGGGTATCGCTGAAGTAATAGCTAATAAAGTTCATGGCCAGAGCTATCAGGAAAAACGTAAATGCTCCGGTCGTCCCACCAATAACTCTGCCAAGTAAAACCAGCAAAACGGTTAACACACCCATTAAAAGCCAGGTTTTTATCGTATTGGTCATTCTTCTCTTCCCCCTTAAATTTGTTAATCCTTTTAAGCTACGCCAAATCCATCAAAATAAGACGTTTGATACCAACGGGAAGTAGTAAAATGCTGGAGTTTATTTATATTTAAAAAATCCTGCAGGTTATCAATAATAAGTTTTGTTTTATTCTCTTCTTTTTTGTTCTCTATCCTTTTTGACTTATGGTTAATTTTAATTATTATCTTTCTCCCCAAAAACAACGACACATCTCTTAAAATAAGCTCTTCTACATCGCCGCTCCCGACAAAAGCTGCTAATATTATTGCCAAAAATATCAGTAAAAAGCGCAGGGCCTTTAACATCGACACCACCAGTATTAATTATACATCAAAAAAGGTCAAAAATAAATCACCTAAAACATTTTCCCCAAAAAAGAGTAATAGCCGGCAAAACGCCGGCTAAAATCTATATAAAAGGAGGAAGGTGCATTGAAGAAGGTACTTATAAGTTAGAATATCCGCCCATCATCCCACCCCGGGGTCCATAAAAACCCTGGGGTACAGCATTGTTACTGTTCGGTACTTGCTGATTCCATCTGCCCCAAAAACCTCCTCTGCCAAAACCGCCGCAACCGGGACCAAAAGCATCAGGATTTTGTATTCTGTACTGGAGCATTGCATCAATTCGTTGCTTCATAAAATCTCCCTGTTCTTTGGTAATAAGCCCGGCTTTTACCCGTACGTCAATTATTTTCTTCATAATTTCCGCCTGTTGTTTGTAGAGGTCGATCAGCTCATTTTTCTGGTCAACGGTTAAGGCGGCCATGGCCGGTACTGTAAAAGCTACCAACAGCAGTGCTACAAGCCCAATTATCAGTTTTCTCTTCATTAAAATCACCCCTTTTTTTGTTTTCGATTTTAGTTTAACCCAAAATGTTTGCAAAATCTCGGAGAAAATGTTACAAATTTGTTTAAGTTAAATTTCCAGCGAACCCTTTCCTCTTCTGCGGCATATCATAAAAGAGACTGCTAAAAAGTAGGGCCATAGGAGAGGATTAACATGTGCGGAATTGCAGGTATGATAAGTTTTTCTAAGGATTTATCACCTTTTGTTCCTCTATTAGAAAAAATGACCCAATCCCTTACCCACCGCGGTCCAGACGCTTTAGGTATTTGGCATTCGGAAAATATCATTCTTGGACACCGGCGACTGACGGTCATCGATCCGGAGCGGGGGCGGCAACCGATGATTCGCACCTACGGGGATTTGCAGTACGTTATCGTTTACAACGGTGAGCTCTATAATACCAAAGAGCTTCGGGATGAGTTAGAAACTCGGGGACACCATTTTTACACCACCTGTGATACCGAAGTTTTACTGGTTTCCTACATTGAATGGGGCAAAGAATGTCTTTCTAAATTAAACGGTATCTTTGCCTTTGCCATTTTCGATGAAAAAGAAAACCAGCTTTTTTTAGCCCGGGACCGGCTCGGAGTAAAGCCCCTTTTTTATGCTCTGGTAAATGATACCTTGATTTTTGCTTCTGAAATTAAAGCCCTTCTTCTTCACCCCGACATCCCTTCCAGGCTTTCCACCGATGGCTTAAAAGAAGTATTGTTTTTGGGTCCCGCCCGCACCCCGGGAATGGGAGTTTTTGCACATATTTCCGAACTACTTCCCGGCGATTATGCCGTATTTAACCCGGAAGGTTTATTTATAAAACCCTACTGGCGTCTTACTTCTAATCCCCATCCCGATGATTTCCCCACTACGGTGAAAAAAACCCGGGAACTTTTAGAAGACGCGGTTATTCGCCAGTTGGTTTCCGATGTACCCATTTGCACCCTTTTATCCGGGGGTCTTGACTCAACGGTAATTACTGCTTTTGCCGCCCGCCACCTTCATAGCCGTGGCGAAACTCTAAACACCTTTTCGGTGGATTATGCGGAAAACGAGCTGTATTTTACCGAAAGTGCTTTTCAGCCCAATTGCGATGCTATGTTTATCCCTTTGGTTGCCAAAGAGTTTAACACCCTTCATCGTAATATCGTGTTAACTCAAGAAGAACTTTTTGACGCACTATTTCCGGCTTTAACCGCCCGCGACCTTCCCGGTATGGTCGATATTGATTCATCCCTGTGGCTTTTTAGCCGGGAAATAAAAAAAGAAGCCACCGTGGGCTTATCGGGAGAATGTGCCGACGAAATTTTCGGCGGCTATCCCTGGTTTTTTAGAAAAGAAGCCCTTGAAGCCAAGACCTTCCCCTGGGCTCTAAGCTTAGACCGCCGAAAAACCCTTTTTAGACAAGATTTAATTGCCGAATTAAAGCCCGATGAATATGTCCAGAAACGCTATCACGAAGCTTTAGAAGAAATTCCTGAAATTTCCGGATTATCCCCGGAAGAAAAAAGGCTTCGGGAAATAACTTACCTTACCCTCACCCGCTGGATGCCTATATTACTGGACCGTAAAGACCGGATGACCATGGCCTGGGGTCTGGAAGTGCGAGTACCGTATTGCGACCACCGGCTGGTGGAATATTTGTGGAATGTTCCCTGGCACTTTAAAACCGCTGGAGGCCAGGAAAAAGGTTTACTACGGCAGGCAGTAGCGGATCTTATTCCGGACTACATCCTCAAGCGTAAAAAATCTCCTTATCCCAAAACTCATCATCCGCTTTATACCAAACTGGTAAGAGAAGCACTAACGCAAATCTTGGCCGAAAACTCTTCCCCGATTAACTTCCTGATAGATGAAAACGAGGTCCGAAAACTAATCACCAATCCCTCTCCCCCAAACGCCCGCCCCTGGTTTGGCCAGTTAATGGGCGATACCCAGATTATGGCGTATTTAATTCAACTAAATTACTGGTTTAAAAAATACCATATTTCTTTTTAATTTGAGTAGACAAATATTTAACATTTTTTCAACTTCTATCTTTACAAAATTGTCATTTTTTTGTAATATTTTTGTTGAAAATTAAATATTTTTGTCGATAAAGGCAAAACCGGCGAAAGCCGGTGACGCAAAGCTACAGGGGCTAAAGCGAATTTTCGCCATGCCAGCCAGCTGCCGAAGGATGAACTAAAAACCTCCTTGGGCAGGAGGTTTTTTGTTTTTGAGGAGGGAGAATTGCTTGGCCCGAAAAGCCAATATCTTTGAAAAAAGTTTTCATGCATCAAGTCGCGCCTTATTATTAACCGACTGGGAAGGAAATTTAATTGCAGCAAACCAGCAGTTTTACCAATTGTTTCAACAAGAAAAAATAGATTTTGCAAATTTTAATATTTTTCGCATGTTTCCAACACTTAAAGCCACCAAGCATTCTCTAACTCCAAAAAAAGGAGTAATTTTACAGACTTCGAAAAACTTAATTGTCAAAGTAGATATTGATTGCAATCAAAGTTTTGATTTCCGCCTTTTTTATTTTAAACTCCTGCAGTCAGAAGTCAAAACATTTAAGCTTACTAATTTAATCAATGAAGCTAAAAATCTTCAAAGTGTAAAACTTGTTTCAAAAATTCTCGAGATACGAGATCCTTATACTTCCGGCCATCAGGAAAACGTAGCACGAATTGCGGTAGCCATTGCCCAGGAGCTTGGATGCCCTCCACCGGTATTAAAAAGTATCTACATAGCAAGCCTTCTCCATGATGTCGGAAAAATTGGAATACCAATTGAAATTTTAAATAAACCGGGTAAACTTTTAAAACCCGAATTTGAACTAATTAAAACTCATCCCCTTACCGGTTACAACCTATTAAATGATGTTGATTTCGACTACCCCATTAGCGAATTTGTACTACAACATCACGAACGTATTGATGGTAGCGGTTATCCCAACGGCCTTAAAGGGGATGAAATTTACCTTGAGGCCAAAATTATAGCTGTTGCCGATGTTGTCGAAGCTATGAGCGCTCATCGTCCCTACCGCCCATCTTTAGGCATTAAAGCCGCGCTAAAAGAAATTGAAGCCGGTGCCGGCAAATTATATGATCAGGAAATAGTAGCCGCCTGTTTATACCTTTTTAGGAAAAAGAAATTTACTCTTAGCCCTTAATAAACGGCTTCATATCTACCCTTAATTAATGTTATACTTAATTAAGTAATTTCCACCAGGGAGGTATGTCTATGCTTAGCCAAAAGCTTTTAGCCGCTTTAAACGAACAGCTTAAATGGGAGTTTTATTCGGCTCATCTTTATCTTGCCATGGCCGCTTACTGCCACGACCAGGGGTTAGACGGCTTTGCCAATTTCTTTCGGGTCCAGGTCCAGGAAGAAACCTTCCACGCCATGAAATTTTTTGACTACATAAATCAACGGGGAGGAAGGATATTTATTTCCGGTATCGATCAACCCCAAAACGAGTACGCTTCTATCTTGGACGTGTTCACCAAAGCTTATGAACACGAGCAAATTGTCACCAAACGTATTTACGCTTTAAGCGATATCGCCCTGGAAGAAAAAGAGCACGCCACGATAAGCTTTTTAAAATGGTTTATCGATGAGCAGATGGAGGAAGAAGAAACATTTGGTAATCTCGTAAAGAAACTCTCCCGGATCCAAAATGACCAGCATGCCATTTACACTTTAGATGCCGAACTGGCTCAACGGGTCTTTACCCCTCCCCCCTCCGGGAAGTAATAATTTTAGGGACAGTCCCTAAAACTATACTTTAAGTATAAAAAAGGGGACTGTCCCTAATTTTCTACTTTGGCTACCAAGTATGCTCCGAAAAGCACCAGCACGCCTCCGGCAATTTGCCCGGGAGTTAATTTTTCCGCAAATAACAGGGCCGCAAAAATAACCGTTATCACCGGTTCAAACATGCTAATAATCGAAGCACGGGCCGGTCCCAAAAGCTCAATTCCCCGAAAAAAGGTAAACATTGCAAGAAGGGTAGAAAATACCACAATACCGGAAATTGAAAACCACACTTTTTCCGGGGGCAGAAGATCAAGAGTGCCGCTTAATAAACCGACCACCAGAAAACAAATCGCCGCAAAAACTGCAATAAAACTGCTGGCGGTTAGAGAGGGAATTTGTGTTAAAACCTTTTTCCCCAGCGTTATATAAACCGAATAAACTAACGCCGTAGCCAGAGCAAAAAGTACCCCAGTTGGATTTAATTTGCCGCTTATATTCCCCAAAACCAAAATTAGACCGGCAAAGGCTAAGGCTACCGCAACAAATCCTTTAAACCCCAGCCGGTCTTTATAGACTATGCTTGATAAAATCGCCACCAGCGCCGGGTAAGTATAAAAGATTAACGATGTCAGCGATGCTGAAATGTATTTAACCGAAAGAAAAAAGCAGGAAGACTGTATTGTATATAAAATCCCCATCGCCAAAACATATAAAATCTCTTTTTTGGTAATGCCAAAACCCTTATGAACATAATAGTTATAAACCTGAAAAATAAGCCCCGCCAAGAAAAACCGCCAAAAAAGCAGCGTATAGGGCGAAGCTCCCTCCTTATACGCAAACACCGCAAAAATCGGAAGTAAACCAAAACCCGCCGCCGATAAAAAAGTAAGTAAAACCCCCCGGTAGTACTGACTCATTCCCCGCTCCCCCAAAATTTTTTATCAATAATAACATATATGAAGGATATTGAAAACAGCGAACCTCTTTAGAAAAAAGGCTACTTTTTTCGGTAGCCCTTTTTAAACTAACGAAAAATTTTTAAAATCAAATAAATATAAATTCTTATTTTTTTTAGCCGCTTCAATAAGTTCAGAAGAAAACCCTTCTTTACTGAAAATTATAAAACTCTCGTTTCGCTTTCCTTTATTCCACTGTACTTTTTGCGCTTTTGCAATTAAATTGCTATAAACTTCATAACCAACTTTACGGTTCTGGTATTTGCATTCACCAAAGATAATTTCTCCCGAATCCTTATTAAGCCCAACTACATCAATTTCGGTTTGTCTATCCCACCATTTCCCTATTTTTGTATATTCTGTGTTTAAGTCTCCCCTTTTCACTAAATACCTGAGGAGTTCCTGGCAAACTTTTTCAAATACAAAGCTTAGATGATTTTCAATAAAACTTTCCCGGATTTTCCTTAAAACAAATTCTTTTTCGTTAATTTCAAGAAAACTTTTATAAGGATAAACAAATTTAAACCAAAAGTCCAAAAAATTATCTTTTAAAAAATATAACCCTTTTTTACTCTTTTCGGGATTATCTTCGGTAATAGGAGTAATTCTTTCTAAAATATCTAATTCAATTAAAGTTTTTAAGTATTTCGTAAGACCGGTCTGCGAAATTCCTAACGCAGTAGCTAACGCCCCTAACTTGTGATTTCCGGCAGCAATGCTTTTTGCTATAGAAAAGTAGCTACCAATATCTCTTAATTCCTTTTCCAGTAAGAATACTGGTTCTTCATATAAAAAACTATTTTTACTTAAAATATTTTTAGCAATAGCCTGATAAATATCTTTTTCTTCCTGAAAAACTTCAATATATTTAGGAGTGCCGCCGGTAACTGCATATATTTCTAAAACTTCTTCCCAGTTTTTCCCGGGAAAAAATTCGGACATGTGTAAAAAGTCAATTGATTGTAATTTAATTTGTCCCGTTCTTCTACCATAAAGAGGACTACTATAAGAAAGGGTTTGGGATTCCATTAAACTAATTAAAGAACCACATAAAATAAGCATAATATTTTTTTCTTTTAAAAAACTATCCCAGATCTTTTGCAAAATCGATGGAAAAGCCCTATTGGCCACGCCTAAATATTGAAACTCATCAATGACCAAAACTCTTTTTTCATCATCTTTTACAAAAAATTTAAATATCTCTTCCCAGCTCAAATCACTTTTTAAAATAAGCTCATTATTTAAAAATTGACCAAGTAATTTAATTAAAGCTTTCCTGTTTTCACCTTCCGATTCCTCGGTTGCTAAAAAATAAAGAGCAGGTTTATTTTTTATAAATTCTTTTATAAGAGTTGTCTTCCCCACTCTGCGGCGCCCGTAAATCACCACCAGGGAAGAACCCTGACGGTAATATTCTTTTTCTAAAAAGGAAAGCTCTTCGTCCCGGTTAACAAATTTCATAAAACCACCTCATAATAATTATACCCTAAATTATTATAATTTAAAGTATAATTTTTGGTGGTTTGGGCCCAAAGAACTGATAAAACTGGGTTTCAATCTTCCCGTTATAAAGCTTACGCCGTTTATCCGCTTTTCTGCCATAAAGTTTTTCAAAAGCCGGATGACTGGTTAAAAAATAAAAAGACCATGTGGGAAGTTTCTCCCTTAAGATTTTTAATTCCCGGTACAGTTTCTCCACTTCCCGCACATCCCCAATTCTCTCCCCGTAGGGTAAATTAGAAATTAACCAGCCGTACTCTTCAGTGAATTTAACTTCCCGGAAATCTTTTTTAAAAAACCGGATACTTTTTTCTACCCCTGCCGCTTTAGCGTGATAGCGGGCATAACTTAATTCATCTTCGGATATGTCGCTGCCGTAAATTAAAAGCTTTAGATTACGCCGTTTGCTCCTTGCCTCCTCCCGGGCAAGCTCTAATTCTTTTTTAGGAAACCAGGGCCATTTCATAAAAGCAAACTCCCGGTTTATTCCCGGTGCAATATTTAGCCCAATTAAAGCCGCTTCCACCGGTATGGTGCCGGAGCCGCAAAAAGGGTCAGAAAAAGCTCTGTCTTCCCGCCAGCGGGAAAGAATTACCAGAGCTGCCGCCAGAGTTTCCCGCAAAGGTGCCCGGCCGGTTAATTTTCGGTAACCCCGTTTATGTAAACCAGCACCGCTGGTGTCAATGGTCAGGGTAGCCAGGTCTTTTAAAAGCGAAACTTCGATCTTAAACTCCGGCCCATCCTCCGGAAACCAGTTAAGACGGTACTTACCCTTTAATCTCTCCACAATGGCTTTTTTTACAATTGCCTGACAGTCGGAAACGCTCATAAGCTTAGACCTGACAGCTTTACCGGTTACCGGAAAATTAGCGTTTTTCGGTAAAAACTCCTCCCAGGGTAATGCTTTGGTTTTTTCAAAAAGCTCCTCAAAGCTTTCAGCATAAAACTCCCCTACTTTTATTAAAACCCTGTCAGCAGTTCTAAGCCAGAGATTGGTCCGGGCAATAGTAGAATAATCCCCGAAAAACTGCACCTTCCCATTTTCCACCATGACATCGTTAATCCCAAGATTTTTTAATTCTAACGCTACCACCGACTCCAAACCAAAAGCTGCAGTAGCAATTAAGCTTAGTTTCACAAAGCCCCCTCCAGTTGCCGTAAGTATAAGACCGCTATCGCCCCTGCTAAAGCCAGTACTCCGGAAAGAAGCCATAAAAGTTTTAAACCATATAACGAAGCTACCGCTCCCATTACTACAGGCCCCGCTGAAAAACCCGCCCGGGACATGATATGTAAAAAAGCATTTACCCTTCCCCGATGGGTAACCGGAGTACGGTCGGAAATATAAACATTTACCGTGACCGCTCCCGCCACTTCCCCGGCCGTCCAGATAAAAGCCGAAATTAATAGGAAAAGATAGCTTTTGACAAAGGCAAGCATGCCAAACCCAACAGCATAAAGAATTCCGGAAATATAAATTGCCGTTAAAGGCTCCCGGTGTTCAAAGATTTTCGTTAGAGGCCCGGTTAAAAGCACTACTCCCAGCCCATTTACCGTCATTAAACTTCCTAACACCTTAGCCCCGGTTAACTCCCCAAATAAATCCGTCACCGTTAAAGACATCCCGAAAGTCGACTGGACATAAACAAAAGAATATATAAACCAGATTAGTGAAAAGAAAAACAGAGAAGGTCTAAGCTTTAAAACATCGATTAGTCCACCCTTTACTGGCGCTTCTAAACTATTTTTAGCCTCAGAAGGAGTGGTCGGTTCCTTCACAAAAAATGCCGATAACATCGAAGAAGCAAGGCAAGAGAAGGCATTCCCCAGAAAAATAACCTTGATCCCGTAGGCATAAAGAAACCCCGCCAAAAGGGGGCCCAAGGCAAAACCAATGTTAACTCCAAGGTATGTCAATGAGAAAGCCCGAATCCTCTGTTCTCCCTGGGTAAGGTCGGTAATTAAAGCTCTACTTACCGGCTGCACCCCACCCCAGAAAAACCCAGAAATAACAACAATTGTAGCTATCGCGTAGGGATCGAGCATAAAAGCCGCCGGAATAAATAAAAAACCCGCAGCGCTTTGATAAAATACCAGGACTTTTTTGCGCCCCACCTTATCGGCAATCTTTCCGGCAACAAAAGCCCCGGGGAGCTGGAATAAAATTGCTATGGTTACAATTAATCCTGCCTTTTCCGCTCCCAGCCCGAGTTTCCTGGTAAAAAGGATCGTTAAAAAAGGCCAGACAAAATTACCCATATTATTAACAATATTTGCAACAAACAAAACATATATGCTCTTGGGAAGGCCGCTATAAACTTTAAAGCTTTTTTTTAAAGATGTCGCTACCTGCAAAATCCCCTCTCCCCTCAAGAAAACTACCAGTAATTATATTACATTAGCTTCGTTTATACAAATATACAAATTACAAAATAATTATTTTAAAAATTTTTAAAATACTGTTTTTGGCTGTATTTATTGACAGCGAAATTTTTTATAAATATAATCGTAAATTGCAAAATCTTATCAGGTAAAGGAGGTAAGGAAAATGCAGCAAAAGAAAATGTCTCGTCGGGAGTTTCTGCGAAAAAGCTTAATCGCCGGAGCAGCCGGGGTAGTTGCCCTTCATGCAAAACCTAGCTACGCTTCTCCCAATACCCAAAAAAAGTATGCCATGATGATTGACCTGACCAAATGTACCGGTTGTGAAAGTTGCGTTTTAGCCTGCCGTGAAGAAAACCGTCATAAATTTCCCGAACCGGTCCACCCAATACCGGTAAACTGGCCTACCGGAAAGTACGATGACTGGTCTGATAAGCGAGAGGTTCGCGACCGATTAACGCCCTATAATTGGACAATAGTTCAAACAGTTGAGATTTTAAGGAATGGTCAGATTGAAAAAATAAATATCCCCCGGCACTGCATGCACTGTGATAATCCTCCCTGCGCCAACCTTTGTCCTTTTGGAGCAAATACCCAAACTCCGGAAGGCGCAGTGGTTATAGATGACAGCAGTTGCTTGGGCGGCGCCAAATGCCAGGCAGTCTGCCCCTGGGGAATACCCCAGCGTCAGGGGGGAGTTGGTCTTTACATGAAAATTGCCCCTGGCCTTCTTGGCGGTGGCGTGATGTACAAATGCGATTTTTGCCATCACCGCCTTACAGCAGGCAAGGTTCCGGCATGTGTCGAATCGTGTCCTCACGGAGCAATAACCTTTGGGGAAAAAGAAGAAATAATTAAATTAGCCAGGGAACGGGCCAAAGAAATAAATGGCTACATATACGGCGAAAAAGAAAACGGTGGAACTTCTGTTTTATACGTTTCCCATATTCCGTTTTCAGAAATAAATGAAGCCCTAATAAAGCAAGGAGCAGGAGACAAAAAATCTGGGAAACCAGCAATGCCTACATTTACGGATAATCCTTCCGATGCTCCGGAACACCTTGTTAAAAGCCTTGCTCTTGCTCCCTTGGCTGGCCTTTTGACAGCAGGTATTACAGCCTACAAGACTTTTACCAAGGAGGGAAGTAAACATGAAAATGATTAAGAGGCATGATTTCTCGGCAATTATAACCCATTGGCTGGTAGCTTTATCAACTTTTACATTATTTTTTACGGGCTTTGTGCAGTTGCCGGTAGCAAAAAGGTATTTTATTTCTACCCTTCCGGGTCTTAGCTGGTCAGCCGATTATAGCTTTACCCTGAAGCTTCACTACCTGGCCGCAGTGGTTTTAACTTTTGCCTTATTTTTTCATTTGGCCAGTAAAATAATTACCCGGGATTTCGACCTTTGGCCACGCCGGGGCGACATAAGGGAATCTTATTTAATTATCAAAAGTTTAATAACGAAAAAACCCGAACCCCCCAGCGATAAATACCTTGCCGAACAGCGTCTTGCCTATGCATATATGGCCTTTAATTTCTTGATCATAGTATTAACCGGCATGATTAAGGTATACAAAAATCTGCCAGGTATAAGCCTTAACCCAAAACTCGTTTGGCTGGCAACTACTTTGCATAACATCTCCTCCTTTTTATTAGGACTTGGGATCTTCGCCCATTTGTTAGCCTTTATTCTTTTTCGGGAAAACCGAAACCTCATACCCAGCATGTTTACCGGAAAAGTAAGTTTGGAATATGCCAAGCATCGTCACCCGCTGTGGTTAAAGCGTATAAAGAACAATGATAACGACCAGCAAGAAAGACCCCAAACCTTTAAGCAGCAAATTTTTGATGAAGGATAATTTATAAAAAGGGCAAATCCATTTGCCGGACTGCCCTTTTTGCTTTTTTATCTTTTATATCTTTTATGCTTGGGCTATTTAATTAAATTAAGCTTAAGTTTTTTTCCAAAGGAAAGCCAGTAGTGATATTCTTCCCTTGTAATCCTCCGGGAAAGTTCACTAAAACTGTAAGCCTTATGAGCCGGCCAGTACTGGTCCATAAGGTTTACCGCCACGTCCGAAGATAACTCCTTAGAAATAAATTCCAGAACTTTATCGGTTTTAGCTAAATTTTCCGGTAAAATTAGATGGCGAATTAAAACTCCTCTACAGGCTACTCCTTTTTCATCCAATTTAAGTCCTCCTACCTGACGGTCCATTTCTAAAACCGCCTTTTTGGTAATTGCAAAATAGCCCGGAGCCTTGGCATATTTTTTCCCGATTTCATCATCCCCAAATTTAATATCCGGCATGTAAATATCAACTATACCTTCTAACAACCGTAAAGTCTCAACGTTTTCATAACCACTGGTGTTATAAACAAGAGGAATTTTTAACCCTTCTTCTGCTGCTATAAGGACGGCTTTTACAATTGCCGGTACATAATGGGTAGGGGAAACTAAATTGATATTGTGGCATCCTCTCCTTTGTAAGATAAGCATTATCTTGGCTAAAGCTTGGGGCGTAACTTCCTCCCCTTCGCCGTACTGACTTATCTCACAGTTCTGGCAGAAAACACATTTTAAAGTACAGTGGCTAAAAAAGATTGTGCCGGAACCATGTTCCCCCACTAAAACCCTTTCCTCTCCAAAATGCGGTCCATAGCTTGCCACTACCGGTAAATAACCTCCACCGCAAAATCCCCTTTCCCCACGGCTTCGATTTACTTGACAGTTATGAGGACAAAGGGTGCATTTTTTTAATACCTCCTCTAACTTTACAACTCTATCCCTGAGTTCACCGGTCTTTAAAAGTAAGAGGTATTGAGGCTCCATTATCTTCTACCCCCATAATTAGTCTTACTGGCAATTACCGAACACAACGTTCCCTCCATTGAACCTTCCAGCTTTATTTTAAAAATTTTCCCAGAAAAATGCAGTGGTTGCGGCAACTGCGTTAAAAAATGTCAAATTAACGCTCTATCGCTAATAGAAACCGAACCGGGCAATCCAAAAAGCAAAAAAGCCCACGTAAACAAAAACCGCTGCATTGGCTGCGGCCTTTTAAGAGAAGCCGCCAAAAAAGCCGGCCGGTTAAAAGACAACAATCGAAGTAACCAGTCAACATGTAAATTTCCCTCGAACCTCCATTTTCCAACCTCTAATCTCTAATTGGCCATAGACCGCAAAACCGGTAGCCTACACCCCAGATGGTTTCAATATACTGGGGGTTAGAGGGATCCTTTTCGATTTTTTCCCGAAGTTTTCGAATATGCACAGTAACTGTAGATAAATCGCCCAGGGAATCCATCCCCCAAATCCGCTCAAAAAGTTCTTCTTTGGTAAATACCCTGTTGGGGTTTTTAGCTAAAAATAAAAGTAAATCAAATTCTTTCCCGGTTAAATTTACTTCTTTATCTCCTGCAAAAACCCGGCGGGCAGCGGTATCAATCACTAAACCCGGAAATTCCAAAAGATCTTGATTTTTTCATCCGCCGGTTAACCGCTCGTACCGGGCTATATGAGCCTTTACCCGGGCTACCAGTTCACTGGGGCTAAAGGGCTTGGTGATATAATCATCCGCTCCCAACCCCAACCCCCGGATCTTATCGATATCTTCCCGGCGGGCCGACACTAAAAGCACCGGTGTATCTTTTTCTGCCCGCACTTTGCGCAGTATCTCAAAGCCATCAATTCCCGGAAGCATTAAATCCAATAAGATTAAATCATACTCTTCTTCTAAAGCTTTTTTTAAGCCCTGATCACCATTAACTGCAATCTCCGCCAAAAACCCCGCCACTTCCAAATAATCCCGCTCAAGTTCCGCAATACTCCGGTCATCTTCGATAATAAGCACCTTTTTCATGCGCCTTCCCCCAGTTTTTTCAAGGTAAAACCGATAGTGGTTCCCTCATTTAAAACACTATTGGCCCAAATTTCCCCACCGTGCTCTTCAATAATCTTAGCAGCAATTGAGAGCCCCAGACCCGAGCCGGAAGTTCCTGTACGGGCTGAATCTACGCGGTAAAAACGCTCGAAAATTTTCGGTATTGCGTCAATCGGTATTCCCCGGCCATTATCAGTAATTTCTATAATAACCCGATTTTCCTCATCTTTAACATTAATAACCACTTGCGAATTTTCTTTATCCATAAATTTAACGGAATTATCCACAATGTTGTTGATAACTCGCTTTAGTTTTTCGCGGTCGGCCCAAACAAAAACTTGCTGGCAAGGCAGATGAAGTTTAAGCTTAATCCCCTTCTTTCTTAAATCAAACTCCAACTCCTCGGCCACATCGCTTAAGTAACGGTTTAAATTAACTTTTTCAAAATTAAAAGGTAGCTTTTTTAAATCCAGCTTGGAAAAAAGAAACAGCTCATCGATAAGTCCATCCACTTCTAAAATTTTACGGTAAATGGTATCAACATACCGGGATAACTTTTCCGGACTGTCCGCCACCCCATCCCGGATCCCTTCTACATAACCTTTTATCGCAGTAATCGGTGTTTTTAAATCGTGGGAAATGTTGGCTATTAGTTCCTTGCGATTTTCTTCGTATTGTTTTTTTAATTCTTCGGACTCTTTAAGCCTTTTTCGCATCTCCTCAAAAGCAACAAAAAGCTCTCCAATCTCATCTTTGGCACTGTTTTTAACCGTAAAATCAAGATTGCCATTTTTTATCTGCTCCGAAGCTTGTTTAAGCTGGGAAAGAGGTTTTAAAATACTGTGGGAAACAAGAAAAGTTAAAGTACCGTTTGTCGCTACCAGAATTAAAAGAAAAACTACCAGCATGGTAATGCTAAAGCGAGTCAAGATTTTACGGACATTTTCGACATCGGTAATAAAATAAATACTTCCCGGAGTCTTATCACTAAAGTAAAAATCAACCTGTTTTAATAAATAACGTTTCCCATCCGGCGCCTTTATTGCCCCTTCTTCTTCAGGATTCCCAAAGGCAGGTAATTGCTCTAAAAGCTTTTGTTCCCGCATAAGATCTGACGCATAAATTAAATCCTTTCCTTTTTTAACTACAAGATAAGTTTGGTGATTTACCAGTTTTTTCTCCTCAGCGGCCCAGAAACTTTTACTTAAAGCCTTTTCCGGCTGTTTTAAGATATTTATTTTAACTTCATTAATTGTCTCCTGGCGCTCGCGAAAAACTTCTCGAAAGGCTTTAGGCCCATGGGGAAGATTAAAAGCCTGGCCGGCGTCTCCAATATAAATTAAACCCACTAAAAAGCTGGCTACCGCCGATAAAAAAATAGGTATCACTAACATTGCCAAGTAAGACAGTATAAGCCGAAACTTTAAAGACACCGGCCCACCTCCTTTATTCATACCGTAGTGATTCAATCGGATCTAACTTAGCTGCTTTTCTTGCCGGATATATCCCAAAGAAAATTCCCACCGCCGAAGAAAAAACAAGCGCTCCTAAAACCGCCGTTAGCGACAAAGCCGGTACTACCCCTATCATACTTCCCACAATATTTGCCCCCACAATGCCGACAAACATGCCAATTAATCCACCAATCAAAGAAATAATGATCGATTCCATTAAAAACTGGATTAAAATATCGGTGGTAGTCGCACCTATGGCTTTTCTGATCCCTATTTCTCGAGTCCTTTCGGTAACCGACACCAGCATGATATTCATAACCCCGATACCGCCAACTAATAGGGAAATAGCCGCTACCGCTCCGATAAAAGCCGTAAAGATGCCTAAAACATTGTTTATCTGTTCGAGCTGCTGCATCACATTTTGCGCCGTATAAATTTCGTTACCCGCATTGTTATGCCGGGCCTCTAAAAGGCGAATGGCCGCATTTCCGGCATCCTCGACCGCATCCTTTGAAGTAGCCATAATGGTTAAAGTATCAAAGACAACCTCGCCGGAAAATAGTCCCTGAAAAAAGGTTACCGGCACCGTTACAAAAACCGGCATGTTATCGCCGCCGCCAAAAGGTCCGGTAAAACCCTTGGAAACTCCTATAATTGTGACCTTTTTAGGGTTAGTAGCGGGACCAATTTTTAAAGTGTTGCCTACCGCATCTTCATAGCCAAAAAGAGCCTTGGCGGCATTACTGTCAATTATTGCTACTGCCATTCCTTCGTTA
Organism: Carboxydothermus ferrireducens DSM 11255; assembly: GCF_000427565.1. Lineage (NCBI taxonomy): Bacteria > Bacillati > Bacillota > Clostridia > Thermoanaerobacterales > Thermoanaerobacteraceae > Carboxydothermus > Carboxydothermus ferrireducens. The sequence goes on along the minus strand of NZ_ATYG01000009.1, from coordinate 46,118 downwards.
AATTCCCGTTCGTTAAAAAACCTTCCGTAAAGGATTTCCACGTTATCAGTATAAAACGAATCCAGCGTTCCTCCAAAAATTACAGCCCGCTTGTTTTTCTGGTCAGTTATTGCCACCCCTTGTTTCTGAACCTCAATAGCCGCATATTTAACCGTTTCTACTTTTTCTTTGATTTTTTCCACGTCATCCAAAGTAAAATAGTCACCGGCACTGGCTTTAGAACTATCAACTTTAATGTTAACACTTGCTACCCCGATTTTTTCGAACTCTCCGGTAATAGCATTTTGCCCGCCCTGCCCCAGGGAAACAATAGCAATAACCGAGCTTATACCAATAATAATCCCAAGCATAGTAAGAAAAGTGCGAAGTTTATTGGCTAAAATACTTTCCAACGCCATTTTCAGGCTTTCATAAATCATAGTAGCCCCCCTATAATACAATCCGGTTTACCACCGGTTCGTCGGATATTATTTGGCCATCACGAAAACGTATTATCCTCTTGGTATGCTGGGCGATATCCGGCTCGTGGGTAACTACCACTATCGTTACCCCCTCATCATTTAGCTTCTGAAAAATTTTCATAATTTCCTCTGAAGACTTGGAGTCTAAGTTCCCGGTCGGCTCGTCCGCTAAAATTACTTTAGGGGTATTAACTATAGCCCGGGCAATGGCAACCCGCTGCTTTTCCCCACCGGAAATTTCATTGGGATAGTGTTTAATACGATGTAGAAGACCTACTTTGGCTAAAGCCTCCAGGGCTTTTTCCCGCCGCACTTTACCAGGGATGCGGGCATAAACCATCGGCAGCATAACATTGTCTAAAACCGTCATGCGGGGAATTAAATTAAACGCCTGAAAAACAAAGCCAATCTCCCGGTTTCTGATAAAAGCCCGCTCTTTATCGGAAAGCTTAGACACATCACGACCGTCTAAATAGTAGCTACCAGAAGTCGCCCTATCAAGAAGCCCTAAAATATTCATCAATGTTGATTTACCGGACCCCGATGGGCCCATAATCGAAGTAAACTCTCCGGCTTTTATCTTTAAACTAATATTTTTTAAAGCCCGAAAGCGCTCTTTCCCTACCTCGTACTCTTTAACCACATCTACTAATTCAATCACTGCATCCGCCTCCCCAGTCCGCCGGCAAAAGGAAGCCTGACCGGAGCACCATCAGTAACTTTTAATCCCGGGTTTAAAATCACCGTTTCCCCCGCTGTTAACCCGGAAGTAATTTCAACTTCATCATCCGACCAAAGACCCGTTTGTACTTCCTTTTGCTTTGCTTTCCCCTGTTCGACTACAAATACCGATGTTTTATCTTTTTCCTGGCGTATTGCTTCCACCGGCACCTTTACCACCCCGGTTTTGCTTCCTATTAAGATATCAGCATCCACATCAAAACCAACCTTTAAATCAGGGTTTTTATCTAAAATTTTAATTTCTACCCCAACAGTGCTTTCCTGCCCCGAGGCAGTCATTGTGGTGCTGGCTACCGGCTCAATAAAGCTAACCTCGCCATTGTAACTCTTTTTGCCATTACGTAAAATTACTTTTTGGCCTAAAGAAACTTTAGCTGCATCAAACCGGCCAAGCTTTGCTACCGCCTTTAAATTAGAAAGATCCATAACGGTCACCGCCGGCTGCATTGAGTTAGCCATAGCTCCTTCCACCACGTTCACCGCGGTAACCACCCCGGAGAAGTCGGCGGTTATCTTGTCCTGGGCCTGAGCTGCTGCTTTTTTGGCATTATCTAAGGCAAGTTTTGCAAGCTTTACCGAGTTTTCCGCTTGCTTAATTTTTGCTTCGGATACCGGCTGGATATTATCCCGCTGTTGTTTTAAGCTTTCAAGTTTTGCCGCATCTTGATTATTGCTTTTTTCTAAGCTACTTATCTGAGCATCAAGTTCTTTTATTTTATCTTCAATATCCTTTTTCTGAGCATAAAGCTCATCCCGCTGTAGCACTGCATTTTCATACTGAATTTGGGCCTGTTCGATTTGCAAGCTTAAATCCTGGGTTTCAAAGGTAACTAAAACATCACCTTTTTTAACCCTATCTCCAACTTTAACATAAACCCTTTTTACCTTAGCTTGAGGAGCATAGTAATCTTTTTTCTTTTGGGACTCAATTGTCGCAGAAACCGAAAGATAAGCTTTCACATCCCCTACGGTAGCTTTAGCGGTTTTAACATCAAGCTGAAGGTTTTTTCTATCCGTCACTGCCCGATAGGAAAAAAACCCCACCACAACTACCGCTAAAACCACCAGCACTAACGCAATCTTTACACCCTTTTTCATAATTCACCCTCCATTTCAAATATTTTAGTTTTATTCTAACTTCTTTTTCTAAATTACGTCTTAATCATTTCTTAAAATTTTCTAAATTAACCAAAGAACTAAAAACTTAACATGCTTTTTTACAAAAAAAAACGGTTTCGAAAACCGCAATAGTTTAAGGACCAGTGTAAATTAAATAAAAAATGTAAAGTACTTTACGGAATTAAGAATTTTTCTCAAGTATACTAAAAGTAATCAAAATCGGAAGGATAAGGGGTAGGTATTATGAGTGTGGCGTGGGAATATTGGCATTCGCGAATTATTCAGAAAAGTTAAATTTATCCCGCAATATTGTCAATTTAATCGAATTACAGAGGCCGGTGAGCCCACTCAGGGAGGAAGGGAAAATGAACAAAGTAATTTTTAATAAAAACCTTTGTGTAGCCTGTCATAGCTGTGAAGTTAGCTGTTCAATCATCCATTCTTCGGAAAAATCACTAATTTCCGCAATATTAGAGGGTATTAGACCAAGACTACAAATTGTTTATACCACCGGCGACAAAACCGAAGGAATTACCATAGAACAATGCAAGCATTGCAAAAGAGCCAAATGCATTGAAGCATGTCCTCAAGGAGCGCTTTTTTATGATGAAGAAGGGAGAGTTGTTTGTTCGGAAGAAAAATGCACCGGCTGTGGGCTTTGTGAAAAAGCCTGCCCGTTTCATGCTATCAGGGTGATTGACCGCTGTATAAAATGCGATTTATGCAAAGATGTTTCCGTCTTTCCGGTCTGCGTTACCTCCTGTCCAGTTGGTGCTCTAACGGTAAAGGAAGTCCAATAAAAAAGGGGTGAAGATTTAATGGCTAAGCAAAATTTAAAGTCTACCGACCGTGCCGTCCAGCAAATGCTGGATAAGGCAAAACGCGAAGGTATCCAAACGGTATGGGATCGGTATGAGGCTATGAAACCTCAGTGTGGCTTTGGTGAAACTGGTTTATGCTGCCGCCACTGCCTGCAGGGTCCCTGTCGCATCAATCCCTTTGGTGATGAACCCAAAGTGGGTATTTGCGGGGCAACCGCCGAGGTGATAGTAGCCCGGGGATTAGATCGGTCCATTGCTGCTGGAGCAGCAGGACATTCCGGGCACGCGAAACACCTGGCTCATACTTTGAAAAAAGCTGTTCAAGGCAAAGCAGCAAGTTATATGATTAAAGACCGGACCAAGTTGCACTCCATTGCCAAACGCCTTGGTATTCCCACCGAGGGACAAAAGGATGAAGATATCGCTTTAGAGGTAGCAAAAGCCGCTCTGGCTGATTTTCACGAAAAAGATACTCCGGTCCTGTGGGTAACTACGGTATTGCCTCCCAGCCGCGTCAAGGTTTTGTCGGCCCACGGTCTGATTCCCGCCGGTATCGACCACGAAATAGCTGAAATTATGCATCGTACTTCCATGGGTTGTGATGCCGATGCTCAAAATTTATTACTGGGCGGTCTACGCTGTTCCCTGGCCGATTTAGCCGGTTGTTATATGGGTACCGATTTAGCCGACATTCTCTTTGGTACCCCCGCGCCGGTAGTTACCGAGAGCAATCTTGGAGTGCTCAAAGCCGATGCGGTCAATGTGGCCGTTCATGGGCATAACCCGGTCCTGTCCGACATCATCGTTTCGGTAAGCAAAGAAATGGAAAACGAAGCGCGCGCAGCCGGCGCTACCGGTATTAACGTGGTAGGTATTTGTTGTACGGGCAACGAGGTTTTGATGCGTCATGGCATCCCCGCCTGTACTCACTCGGTAAGCCAGGAAATGGCCATGGTTACCGGAGCCTTAGATGCCATGATTCTTGATTATCAATGTATTCAGCCTTCCGTAGCTACCATAGCCGAATGTACCGGAACTACCGTTATCACCACTATGGAAATGTCAAAAATTACCGGGGCAACACACGTGAATTTTGCCGAAGAAACGGCCGTTGAAAATGCCAAGCAAATCCTTCGCCTGGCCATCGATACTTTCAAACGGCGCAAAGGTAAACCGGTCGAAATCCCCAATATAAAAACTAAGGTAGTTGCAGGGTTTTCTACGGAAGCCATCATCAATGCTCTCAGCAAACTGAACGCCAATGATCCGTTGAAACCGTTAATTGATAATGTAGTTAACGGTAATATCCGGGGAGTTTGTCTCTTTGCCGGTTGTAACAACGTCAAAGTTCCCCAGGATCAAAATTTCACCACAATTGCCCGCAAACTACTAAAGCAAAATGTTCTCGTAGTAGCCACCGGCTGCGGTGCCGGCGCTCTGATGCGTCACGGCTTTATGGATCCAGCCAACGTAGAAGAGCTTTGTGGTGACGGCCTTAAAGCGGTACTGACTGCCATTGGGGAAGCCAACGGTTTAGGTGGCCCTCTGCCACCGGTCCTTCATATGGGTTCCTGTGTGGACAACTCCCGGGCAGTCGCTTTAGTGGCCGCTTTAGCCAATCGACTGGGGGTAGATATGGATAAACTTCCGGTGGTAGCCTCAGCCCCAGAAGCTATGCATGAAAAGGCCGTTTCGATTGGCACCTGGGCCGTAACCATAGGCTTACCCACTCATATCGGTGTTTTACCGCCCGTTACAGGCAGTTTACCGGTGACCCAAATCCTTACGAGCAGCGTCAAAGATATAACCGGAGGCTACTTTATTGTCGAACTCGATCCCGAAACAGCGGCCGATAAGCTCCTTGCAGCAATCAACGAACGCCGGGCCGGCCTGGGATTACCATGGTAGAAATTTTAAAAATGGCTTTGGTCCATAACATTGTTATATCCCTCCGCGAAGGAGGGATTTTTTTGCCCAGCCAAACAGGGAATTCTTCGGAAGTCAAACTCAGTGGTATAATGGCTGCAGGGGGCGATTTTAATGCGCAGTTTTGGTTTAATAACCAATAATAAACTGCTCGGTGAGTTATCTTTAGACCAGCTTAAGGAGTTTATCCCCAGTTTTAAAGAGATTTACCTAAAGAAAAAAGAAATAGCCTTTTCCCCAGGAATCTATCCCAACGATATTTTTCTCGTTACCAAAGGCCGAATCAAGGTCTTTCTCACTTATCCCGACGGTAAGGAGTTTATCCTAACAATACTGGATCCGGGAGATATTTTTAGCGGACATACCCGCGCCTTTGGTCAGGCTCTTGAAGATTCGGTTATGTTGCTGATGCCGTTAGATGCCTTTCGGAAAATGCTGGCAAGGTATCCTAATTTAATGTATGGTTTGATTCGGGTGCTGGGAGATGCGTTAAAGCATTCTTTAGACGTAATCGAACAACTGGTATTCATGGAAGCCAAAATCCGCCTGGCTAACCTTTTATATCAGTGGACGTTTAGCCGAGGCATTCATCAGCATGATGGCATTCTGGTGCATACCGGTTTGACCAGGGAAGAACTTGCCTATCTAATTGGAGCTACCAGACAAACACTGACTACTTTATTAAAAGAATTTGAAGCCCAACAAATCATTACAGTGTACAGGAGAAGCATTTTAATACGGGACATCGACGCCCTTAAAAAGGTAATATTTCAGTTAAGTTTGTAACAGTCTTCAGCCATTAATCCAACTCAATTATTCAACGCCTTATCTTACTTTACAATTAGCACCGGGCAACGGGCAAGCTGCGATACTTTGTGGCTGACACTTCCTAAGAGCAATTCCTTTACCCCAGAAATCCCCCGATTGCCCACTACAATTAACTCCACCCCTTTTTCCTGGGCATAATTTACAATAGCGCTGGCCGGTTCTCCCTCTAACACCTTAATTTTTCCGCTAACTCCAGCCTCTTCGACTCTTAAAAGCCTTTCTCTAAGGGTTTTTTCTGCTTTAGCTTTAAGCTCATCGGTAAGCTCCTGGATCACCGATTCCGGCACGTAGGCAATCGCCCCAGGCGGAAAAACATTGGGCAAAGTCGGCCAGGGGGTTACATGGACAAGATGAATTTCAGCTCCACTTTCTTTGGCAAGCCCAATAGCCATCTCCAAAGCCTTATCCCCTTTAGCTGAACCGTCAATCCCCACTAAAATTTTTTTAAACACCTTTTTCACCTTCTTTACCCTTTATCTTTTCTTTTATTATACCTTAATTTGCCAGGAAAAGATACTTAAATCCAGGCTTTTAACCCCTGCCCATAAACTCCTCGGCATTTTTAAACAAGATTAAATCTTCCTTCTCCCGCCCCAGGTTAAAAGAAAAAAGCTCTTCCAAAGCTAATTCAGGTGAATAATCCATTATCGGAAAGTCGCTTCCAAAAATTATCCTTTCCGTATAATTTAAGAGAACATTTTGCAAGTACTTATTATTAAATTTGGGATTTCCCAGGACATAGGCTGTATCGAGCCAGAGGTTTAGATACTTATCTACCAATCTCAAGTACTCATTTAAATAATCCGGTAAGCCAAGATGAGCAACCATAATTTTCATTCCCGGAAAAGTTTCCAGGAGTTTCTCTACCTGCTCCGGTAATATAAACTCCGCTTTTACCGGCATACCGCTTCCATGAAGGACCAAACCTTTTCCTTCTTCAGCTAAAATTTTATACACCTCAAAAAACCTGGGGTCATCGGCTCCCACTTTTTGCACAAAACAGTGAATTTTTACTCCTAAAAATCCCTTATCTAAAAATTCCCGCACCATTTTCCCCTTATCCCGGTCGTCTTGATGTACCGCTAAGTAAGGCTTCACCTGCGGATGCCTTTCTTTAACATTATCTAACCATTCGTTTAACCCCCAGCTCATTTCCGGTTTATGGATATACCCCAAAACCATCATTTCAGAAATCCCCAGAGACTCTAAATAATTAAGATAGCCCTCTAAATCATACTTAAACGGCATATTCCAGCCCAAATTTTCCTCAAACCACCGGTATATTGCCCGCATGAGCTTATCCGGCAGTAAGTGAACGTGACCGTCAATAATTTTTCTTTTCATCATTGCCCCCCAACCTTTACCTTATTCTACCGGCACAAAAAAGTATATTTTAGAATCTTTTTGATTCGGGCGGTACCGTTCATTATAAAGTTCAAAATCATAATTACCAACCGGCTTTAAGCCCTCATCCTTTAAGTGGCGACAGTAAATATCGTGGATTAACTTTGGAAGTTTATCCGGATCTCCCGGCAAAGTAAAAACCGCATACTTGGCAGGATCTACTTCTACCGCAACCATTTCTTCAGGTACTTCCTCTATTTTTGCTACTTCCACCGCCGCCAAATAAAGAAACTCGCCGGTAGCAAAAAACTTCTTGCTATAAATACTAAGCCCATAGCACTCTTTCTCATTTACCCGATTTTTAATTTCAAAAATTCTTTCGCTAAACTTTTTCCACAATTCTGAAATTTCTCCGTTTTCATTTCGCCCTTCATATTTCATTCCCACTAAGAAAAATCCCGGTTTGAAAATTATCTCCGGCGTCATCCAATTCCCCCAATCTTTTAACCTAATTATAAACCAAAAACTCCATGCCCGAAATAACGTTACGGACATGGAGTTTAGCTTATAATTTACTCAATTCAACTGCCAGTCTTGCCGCCAGCCGGGCATTATTAAGAACCAATTGAATATTAGCCTCCAAACTTTTACCGCCGGTTATATCTTTTACTTTCGCCAGCAAATATGGAGTTACTTCTTTTCCCCTTACCCCTTTTTCTGCAGCTTCCAAAACCGCACTATCTATCGCTCGCGTAATTTCTTCATAGTCCAAAGAGTATTCTTCAGGTATCGGATTGGCCACTACAACGCCTCCGTTTAAACCTAAATCCCACTTAACTTTAATAATGCGCGCAAGCTCCGCTGGAGTATCAGCAGTAATATGCACCTTATAGCCGCTTTTCCGCGTATAAAAAGCGGGAAACTCATCGGTACCAAAACCTATCACCGGAACTCCATAGGTTTCAAGATATTCTAAGGTAAGTCCAATATCTAAAATTGACTTAACTCCTGCCGACACCACCGCCACATTGGTCCGGGCAAGCTCCTGTAAATCGGCGGAAATATCAAAGCTTTTTTCGCCTCCCCGGTGAACTCCACCTATGCCACCGGTAGCAAAAACTTTTATACCGCTCATCGCAGCAATAAACATGGTTGCTGCTACCGTTGTCGCCCCATCCAACCCTTTGGCTACCACATACGGCAGGTCCCGGCGGCTTACCTTTATAACCTCCGGTCCCTTTTCTCCAAGATACTCTATTTCCTCGCAAGTCAACCCTACCTTTATTTTCCCGCCAATAACCGCAATAGTGGCCGGAACGGCCTCATTTTCCCGAACAACCTTTTCTACCGCTAAAGCAGTCTCTACATTTTGCGGATGCGGCATACCATGAGCAATAATGGTTGATTCCAAGGCTACTACCGGCACACCTTCAGCCAAAGCCTCTTTTACTTCCTTACTTAAAACCAAATATTCATTCATAGTCCCAACACCTCCATTTCCTTTTTAATTTTTTCTTCGGATATTTCAGGATTAACCGTTTCTTCCACCAGAAGAGTTAAAATTGCCGCAGCCGCCCCAAAGCGGGCAGCCCTATCTATATCATATCCTTTTAAATAACTGTAAACAATCGCTGCCGTAAAGGCATCGCCAGCTCCGGTAGTATTAACCGGCTGTACCGGTGGCAATGTTATTTTTCCCCGGCTCTTGGTGTTAGCGTAAAAAACCCCTTCAGCCCCAAGGGTAAAATAAACCTGTTTGATTCCTTTATCCAGGAAAAAGTGTGCCGCTTTTAAAAGCCCCGCCTCGGTATTTAAGTTTTCTCCGGTTACCCCTTCCGCTTCCAATTTATTTAATTTTACCGCATAAAATGTTCCTCGAAGTTCTTTTAATTTAAGAGCTTTGGTCACCGATACCCCATCCAAGAAAAATACTGTTTTTCGCGCATTATCTAAGAGAAACTCTAAACTTTTTACCGGAAGATTGGTATCTACCACGCAAACGGGAGATGAATTTATTATTGAAAGTTTCTTTTTTAGAAAATCTAAACTTAAATGGTTTAAAATATCCATCCCTGCTACAGCCACCGCCATATCCCCGGCTTCATCCATTACGGCAAGATAAACCGAAGAGCTTTCTCCACTTACGGTTAAAATTTCTTCCATGTTCACACCTGCGTCCCGGCAGCGCTCGATAATGTATTTCCCGTAAAAATCATCTCCTATAGCGGTAATAAGTCTTGTAGCTACCCCCAGCCGAGCCAGATTTTCCGCTATATTCCTGGCAACCCCGCCCACGTTTATTTTTACTTTCCCCGGATTTGAATCCTGCAGGCGAAGCTTTTCATAAGGAAAGCCATAAATATCAATATTGGCCCCACCGATAACGGTAACTTCCGGCTCATCGGCAGAAAGAATGTAACCCCGTCCTTTAATTTTACCTTTTTTCATTAAATTAACGATATGCACTCCCACGCTGGACCGGGTAATCCCGAGAATCCGGGCTATTTCTTCTTGATTGATAAAAGGATTTTCCCGAAGTAATTTTAAAATTTCTTCCTCCCGCCGGGTCATAACTCCTCCTAAACTTTTGCTTATAAATTTTAAACATCTATATTATGATTATAAGCAATCAAGCTTATCATTGTACACATTATATAATAACCAATGTTAAATTAACCAAAATATTCTAATTTAATATATTTTTTATTTTCTTAAAATTTAGATAATAATCAAAATATTGTGATTATATGCTCAAAATGAATTTAGAATTATTTAATTTTAAAAAATTCGAACTTTACCCAAAATTAAACACTCATTAAGCTGTTTTAATTTAAATTTTTAAACAATAACGAATATATTTAAAGTTTTTAAAAGTTTCATTTTTATGTTAATATTATGTTAAGCAAATTAAATTATTTTAACAATAAAGTGGGAGGTGGATTTATACTGGCTTCAGCATAAAAAATGCTTTTGAAAGAAAGATTAAGTTTAAACAAAAAAATTGGAGGGTGAGGAGAAAAAATGGATATTTTTCGCAAAAAAACAATTGAACAAGCAAAGGAACTGGCTGAAGAAGAAAAGTATAAGTTAAATCGTGCCCTTGGTCCATGGGAGCTATTACTGCTGGTTCTTGGAGCTACGATCGGCGCCGGAATTTTCGTTTTACCGGGAGTAACCGCTGCCAAACACGCAGGTCCCGGTGTTATCGTATCATTCTTAATTGGCGGTATTATCTCTATCGCAGTAGGTCTTGCTTACGTTGAATTTGCTTCCCTTGTACCAGTTGCAGGTAGTGCTTATACTTACTCCTATGTAGCATTGGGTGAGATTATCGCCTGGATTGTTGGTTGGGACTTATTATTTGAGTTTACCGTTGTTACCAGCACGGTTTCTGTTGGTTGGGGTGGGTACGTAACTTCTCTCCTTAAATCTATTGGCATAAATATCCCTACAGCCTTTAGCCAAGACATTGCTCATGGAGGAATAATTAATATTCCTGCTATAATTGGTATTCTTATTGTGGCCAGTATCGCTTTAAGCGGTATTAAAGCCGTCGGACGTTCGAACACTTTATTTACCGGAGCCAAAGTCTTGGCAATTATTGTTTTCCTGGCAATCGGTATTTTCCATATTAAACCTGAAAACTGGCATCCTTTCACTCCCTTTGGCTGGGGAGGCGTTTTAACCGGTGCAGCCCTTACTTTCTTTGCTTACACCGGCTTTGACGGGGTAACTACCGTCCTCGAAGAAGTTAAAGACCCGCAAAAAAGCATTCCCTTTGCTTTAATAGGTGGTATTGGTGCCATCACCTTCCTTTATATCGCAGTGTCAACTGTTTTAACCGGTATGGTTAGCTTTACCAAGCTTGATGTTCCTGATCCTGCCGCCTTTGCTCTGCAACAAGTAGGTGTACAATGGGGCGGAGCTATGATTTCAGTAGCAGTTATTTTTGGCTTGATTGCTACAATGCTCGGGAATGGTTTAAGTTCGACGCGGATTCTCTTTGCCATGAGCCGCGACGGCCTCTTACCTGAAAAATTTGCTACCGTTCATCCCAAAACTCGGGTTCCAATTGTTTCTTCGATAGTAATTTTTGGAACAGCATTAATTTTAGGTGGTGTTTTATCCATCGGAGAATTAGCTGAATTAGCTAATATTGGTGGCTTAACAGCTTTCGCCTTAACTACATTAAGCGTTATGGTTCTCCGCTATACAAAACCTGATGCTCCACGTATATTCCGTGTTCCAGCATTATGGATTGTAGGACCAATTGGTATTTTAGGTTCGTTAGCACTAATTATAAGCTTACCAAAAATAACAATAATCCGTTTTATAATTTGGCTAATCATTGGTTTATTCATTTACTTTGGCTATGGTAAAAAACATGCAAAAGTTAGTGTTGGTGCTCAAGCTTCAAAAAATTAAAACAAGGTTAAAATACTATACAGGACAGAAGCTACCAAAAAGAGCATTATGGCAGATAAAAATTTGGAACGCATTACGCTCATGTTTTCAAGTTGAAGCGGGGTTAAAACCCCGCTTTTAATTTTTAAACTTCTTTTAAATTAATTTTACTCCCTAGATTTTTTGTATTATCATTTTTAATTTACTTTAACTTTTAAGCTATATTAAGGTGTTATTGTTAAAATTTTAATATAAAATTGAATATTTAAAATTATTAAAATATGTGTCATGATAATTTAGGTGCTGCCTACAAATACTATTTACAAACCACAAACAAAGGAGGTAAGCTATGGCGCAGCTTGTGGACTTCTTAAACAGCCTTGTCTGGAGCAAAGCTCTAGTCTATTTCTGTCTTTTAGCGGGCATTTATTTTTCAATTCGGATGCGCTTTTTCCAGGTAAGGTACATCAAAGACATGTGGAAACTTCTCTTTGGCGGCCAAAGTTCGGAAAAAGGAGTCTCATCCTTCCAGGCATTCGCCATGGCCGTAGCCGGACGGGTAGGTACCGGTAACATCGCCGGAGTAGCTACCGCTATCGCCATGGGCGGTCCCGGTGCAGTTTTCTGGATGTGGGTCACAGCATTCTTGGGTGCTGGTTCTGCCTTTGTCGAAGCAGTCCTTGCCCAGATTTACAAAGAAGAACACGAAGGCGAGTACCGCGGTGGCCCTTCCTACTATATTGAAAAAGGTCTTGGACTTAAATGGTACGCTGTTATTTTCTCGGTAGCTACCATCGTAGCCACGGGCTTACTGCTACCCGGAGTTCAGGCTAACAGTATTGCCGCCAGCATAAACAACGCTTTTGGTGTTGCTCCAGCAATCACCGGCGTTGGTCTTGTTTTACTCTTAGGCCTTATTATCTTTGGCGGTGTCAAAAGAATTGCCAGAGCTGCAGAATTTATTGTTCCTTTCATGGCTCTTGGTTATATTTTGGTTGCTATAATTATAATTGCCGTTAATATTGAAAAACTTCCGGGAGTCCTTGCTCTCATCTTCGAAAGCGCTTTTGGTCTTAAACAGGCTTTTGCCGGAATCTTGGGTTATGCTATTTTCTGGGGTGTAAAACGAAGCGTCTACTCCAACGAAGCCGGTCAAGGTACCGCTCCTCACGCTGCAGCAGCTGCTGAAGTAAGTCACCCAGCAAAACAAGGTTTAGTACAGGCTTTCTCGGTTTACGTAGATACTTTGTTTGTCTGTTCCGCTACAGCTTTTATGATTTTAATTACCGGTAAATACAATGTTTACAACCCAAAAGGCGGCTTTATCGTCGAAAACCTGCCGGGAATGGATATCGGTCCCGGCTACACCCAGCGGGCTGTAGAAACGCTCTTTCCCTCCTTTGGAGCAGCCTTTGTAGCTATCGCCCTGTTCTTCTTTGCCTTTACTACTTTAATGGCATACTACTACTACGCCGAATCCAACATCGCTTATCTTACCCGGAAAGGCAGCAGCCGCTTATTCATTAATGTTTTAAGGGTTGCCCTCTTAGCCTCCACCTTCTACGGCACCATCCGCACCGCGACTTTTGCCTGGGGGCTGGGCGACCTCGGAGTAGGCATCATGGCCTGGTTAAACCTTATAGCTATTATACTCCTCCAGAAGCCTGCCTTAAAAGCTTTTGAAAACTGGAAAGAGCAAAGAGCTAAAGGTGTTGACCCGGTATTTGATCCCATAAAACTTGGCATTAAAAACGCCGATTTATGGGTGCAAAAGTTTGGTAAAAAGCAAGTAGCCGGTGAGTAAAAGCGGGGATTTATTCCCCCGCTTTTAATTTTTCCCAGCATCCTTACGCTTTTAAGAAAACGGAACCGACTTCCCGGTAAAAATTAAATCTTTATAAGCATCTTCCCCATGAACTGTAATATCCAAGCCTATGCTTTCCGCTTCATCTTTAACCCGCAAAGGTAGGAAAATACCGATTAACTTTAAAATTATAACAGTTCCAATTACCGCTAATGCAATCGCTAACCCTACTCCAGCTAACTGGTTTAATAGTTGACCAAAATTTCCGTAAAGTACTCCATCAGCTCCCGCCGGGTTTACCGCTTTAGTAGCAAAAATGCCCGTAGCAATTGCTCCCCAGATACCTCCAACCCCATGACAGCCAAAGGCATCTAAAGAGTCATCATAACCAAGCTTTGTTTTTAAGATACCAACCGCGATATATACTAATAACCCACCTATAAATCCAATTACCACGGAAGATGCTGGAGTAACATAACCCGCTGCCGGAGTTACCGCCACCAGCCCAGCCACCGCCCCGGTAGCAATACCTAAAACCGTAACCTTCCGGCGATGGAGCCACTCGGTCAAGGCCCAGGCCAGAGCTGCCATTACCGCCGAAGTATTGGTGTTAATAAACGCCAGCGCTGCAAGGTTATTAGCCGCCAGCGCACTTCCCGCATTAAATCCAAACCAGCCAAACCAGAGAAGCCCTGCCCCTAAAATGGTAAGCGGTAAGTTATGCGGCATTAAGGGAGCATTTTCCCCTTCTTTTCTCTTACCTAAAATAAGTGCTGCCACCAGGCCCGATATTCCCGAACTTATATGCACCACCGTTCCTCCAGCAAAATCTAAAGCCGGAAGCTTAAAGAGTATCCCACCACCCCAGACCATATGGGCAAGGGGGTCATAGACTAATGTCGTCCAGAGAGCAATAAATAAGATCCAGGCAGCAAAGCTCATCCTTTCTACCACCGAACCTGAAATAATTGCTGCGGTTATGATGGCAAACATTAATTGGAAAACAACAAAAACGTATCCCGGAAGATTAGAAACAGTAAGATCCATTACGTTTTTTAATCCAAGGTAAGAAAAATCTCCGATAATTCCTTTTACATCATTCCCAAAAGAAAGGGTATAGCCTATTAAAATCCATTGCAGTGAAACTACCACTATCGCAATAAAACTCATCGCCACCGTATTTAAAACATTTTTCCGGCGTACCATTCCACCATAAAACAGGGCAAGCCCCGGAGTCATTAAAAAGACCAACGCCGCTGAAAGCAGTACAAAGGTAACATCTCCCGGGTTATACCCTGGCTCTCCGGCTAAAGATAAATTAGGTAAAAGGATTAGGCCAAAAAGCAAGGATAAAAATTTCTTCTTCATCTTTCTCCCTCCTTTGGTGACGTTATAGCTGCTGTCCCCCGTTCACCGGTTCTAATTCGGACCGCATCTAAAACCTCACTAATAAAAATCTTGCCATCACCAATTGCACCCGTTCGGGCACTCTCGGAAATTATCTTAATAATTTCCTCCACCTTTTCATCAACAGTAACAACTTCAATCTTCACCTTGGGCAAAAGATTAATCTCGTACTCAATACCCCGGTAAATTTCCTTCTGCCCTTTTTGCCGCCCGCAGCCCACCACTTCTGTTACCGTCATACCCGAAATACCCAATTTATTAAGAGCCTCTTTTACTTCCCCTAATTTCTGGGGCCTTATTAACGCTTCAATTTTCTTCACGAAAACCACCTCCTAAAAAATTTAGCCCCTGATAAAGGGCGGAGCCGGACCCTTCACCAGAGGCTTCATCGCCTGTAAAAGCAAAAAAGCCTTTTGGAACACTCTCCAAAAGGCTTCATCGCTCTCGATGCAGCACTGCATCGTTGCTAAGTATATTTTCTCATTAGTTTTCTTAAATGTCAATTCACAATCTTCAGGTATACAATATTCTATAAAATATTTCACACTGTTAACTGGAAGAGCTATTTTAATTTTGTTTAAAGGTCCCTTTATAATCTTTTCTCTTTAATTAGAATGTCTTAGTCTTCTCAATAAAACATAAACCAGCAAGGCACTTAAATCAGTAAAAGCAATAACTATAGCCATGGAAATATCTATATTCCTACCCCCAATCCCAACCAGCGGAGCAACAATTGCCCCAAAAATAAACGAAACCAATCCAAGTAAAGCCGAAGCACTACCAGCTAAATGACCGTAATTTTCCAACGCTAAAGCTGAACCAGCAGTACCTACTATCCCTACGCAAGAAACCACAATAAACAAGGGAATTAAGATAGCAAAAAATCCTGCTTTAATCACAACCATAATTAATAAAGAAGCGCCACCTATAGCAGCTAAGATAAGGCCACTAACAAAAAGTGTTGTTCCACTAATACGACCTGCTAACCTCCCGGTTAGTTGTCCTGCCAAAATAATTCCAAGACCATTAATAGCAAAAATAAGGCTAAACATTTGCGGAGTAACTCCAAAAATATTTTGAATAACAAAAGGCGAACCTGCAATGTAGGCAAACATTGCTGCTGAAACAAGCCCCTGAGGAAGAGCATACCTCATAAAATTACGGTCCTGAATTAATCCTCGATAAATAACTAAAGTATTTCTGAGGCCAGCCTGGGAACGACGTTCAAGAGGCAGTGTTTCTGGCAAGCTAAAAAAAAACTATCAAAAACATAACTAATCCAATCAACCCAAGGATAAAAAACACTCCCCGCCAGGAGGTAAAATGCAAAAGTTGAGCTCCAATAACAGGTGCAACTATTGGCCCTAAACCATTAACCAACATTAAATGAGCTGTAAATCTCATCATTTCTATACCCGAATATAAATCCCTAACTATAGCACGTGCAATAACAATTCCAGCTGCTCCCGTTAACCCCTGAATAAAACGTAAAAAAACCAAAGAAAAAATCGAGTTACTAATAGAACATAACAGCGAAGAAAAAGTATAGAAAATTAAACCAACGATAAGTGGAGTACGCCGTCCTCGAATATCACTTTGAGTACCGGCAAGTAATTGTCCCAAGGCCAGTCCCACTAAGCATGCAGTTAAACTTAACTGGGCAAAGGAGATACTGGTATGTAAGTCCTTAGCTAAAAAAGGCAATGAAGGCAAATACATATCAATAGATAATGGTGCAAAAGAAGTTAAAGCTCCTAAGACAATTGCCAGCCACAAACGTTGAGCTCTGGATAAAATTAAAGTGGAAGTATTCATATTCTTTACTTTTTTCACCTCAAATCTTACCAACTTTTTAGAAGGTCTATAATACCCCAAAATATTCCTTGCCCGGTAACTTTTTAAAGCTCTCTCCCCCGATAAAGTAAGACCAATCCTTCTAAATCAATTCCTTTATATATACCGGTAGTTGTTCCAAGAATAAAGCCTCCCACCGCTGAAAGCTCATTAACAAAACTTATTACCTTTTTTCTCCCCTCAGGTTCTTTCGCATTTTTTAGATCCTCCACCGTTAAATGGCCCCAAAGACAAAGATTTTTTCCAACTTCTTTTTTTATGGCTTTTATATCCATTCCCGAATCCCGGTCAAGACAATGTAAACCATCAAAGCCAGCTTTTATAATATCTTCAAGTACCTGCTGATAATTCCCATCGGAATGGAAAAAAGCCACCAAATTTTGCTTTTTTATTTCTTCCACCAATCTTGCATACGAAGGAAAAAAATACTCCCTCAAAAACTTAGGACTTAAATATAATCCCTGTTTAAAAGCTATATCATCGGCTAAAATGACCCCGTTTATACCTCGTCCGGCCAGTTCCCTGATTTTTTCTCGATTTACTTTTTCTATCTTTTCTACTAATTCCAGCACCTGTTGTGGTGATTTTCTAAATAAACCAAAAAAATCGTTTAACCCTAAAAGCCTAAGTCCCCATTCAAAGGGCCCATCAAGAATGGCACAAGTAAATAAAGAGGTAGCTGCCCATTTTTCTACATCCGGAAAAACCAAGTCAGAAGCTTTAGGAACTTCTTTGCCAAACTCTTTTTCTAAAGGAGTAATTGTTACCATATCTAATCCAAGCCACTCTATAAATTCATACTTTTCAGTAAACCCTACTGGTTGTTTGTTTAAAACTTTAGCAACAACCTCATCTTCAATAATCAATTCTCCTTTAACGAACTCTTCCAGCGGTTGTTGCTTTATGGCTTTATATACTCTCTCCCGGGACAAGCTCATTTTTCCCCACCTAAAACTTTAATTTTTTTGCGAATATGGAGGTAAATTCGTTTTTAGCACTAAGCTCAATGTAATGGATCTTTTGGGATAACTCCATCGCCCTTTGATACTCCTCCACCGATAACAGTGCAAACTTAGCGCCAGCGCCTGCAGCATTACCGATTCCTTTAATCTTATCCTCTAATTCAGTAGGAATTAAGCCAATCCGGCAGGCACTATGCGGATTAAGGTAGTTCCCAAAGGCTCCTGCCAGCAAAACTTCGCTAATGTCTTCCACTCTGGCCCCATAGGTTTCTAAAAGTATTTCTATACCAGCGGCGATTGCTCCTTTGGCCAGCTGTAACTCCCGAATGTCTTTTTGAGTAATATATACCCGCTGTCCGGTAGCTTCATTTTCCTCCAGCACAAAAGCTTTTATTCCATCAATTTCCACTACCCTATCTTTATACTTCTGCCCTAACTCATGGGTAATCCGCTCCAGCGGTAATAACCTTCCGGTCTGGTCAACAATCCCCACTTCCAAAAGCCCGGCAACTACATCTAAAAGCCCCGAACCGCAAATCCCCCGGGGGAAAACTTCCCCGATTACCGTGTATTTGTATTCTTCACCAATAAAAACATGGTCAATGGCTCCTTCTGCCCCCAGCATCCCGCAGGCAATCTGTGCACCTTCAAAGGCAGGACCAGCAGCCGTCGAGCAGGCAAGAAGCCGCTCTTTGGTTCCTAACACCATTTCCCCATTGGTACCAATATCGATTAAAAGTCTTAGTTTGTCTCCTCTATCCATCTCCGCCGCTAAGGCCGCAGCAACCGTATCGGCTCCCACAAATCCTGCTATGTTAGGAAGGGCAAAAACCTTACCCGCTTGATTAATAGCTATTTTTAAATCCTTAGCGTCCGCAATTGCCGCATCCTTTACCACCGGCACATAGGGAGCCCGGGCCAAATTCTCCGGAGGTATTTTTAAAAACAAATGATGCATGGTGGTATTTCCGGCAATAGTAATGGCATAGATATCTTGTGGGTTATGTCCAGCTTGCTCCGTAGCTTTTGCTATTAAATTATTAATTTCATTAATAATTTCCCGGTGTAATTTTTCTAAACCATCCTTTTCCTGAGCTGAAAAAGTAATCCGGGAAATAACATCGGCACCGTACTGGGTCTGGGGATTTAGAGTGGAAACATGAGCTAACTCCTTTCCCGTATTTAAATCCAAAAGATATCCCACTACAGTAGTAGTGCCAATGTCAAAAGCCATCCCCAGCAATCTATCCGTCGTATCCCCGGGCTCTACCGCTAAAACTTCATCCTCGGTTAAGACAATAGTAACTTTAAAATCATTTTCCCGGAGCTTTTCCGGCAGCTCTTGCAGCAAATTAACCTTGGTTTTTAAATCTGCTCTTCCCAGGGCCTCTTTGATGCGAGTCCAGTCAGGGCGATTATCTTCTAATGTGGGTTTAGGTAATTCAACGTAAATTTTCCTTACCAGAGGTTTTAACTCAATTTGACGGTTAACCCCTTCGTTTAAAATATGATGTTTTTGTTCCCGCTGTTGAAGGTTAATTCTTAAGTCACTTTCTACCTTTGTTTGACAGGCCAAAACCTCTTCTTCCAAACCGTTATTCCTTAAAATTTTTACCTTGCATTTTTTACATTTCCCCACTCCGCCACAGGGAAAGTCAAACTTTATTCCATTTTCAATAAAAATATCTTTTAGCACAGCATTTTCTTCCGCTTGTAGCTCAACATTTTCGGGATAAATTTTAATAGAAAATTTTTTCATCTTCTCACCGCCCCAAGTTATGCTATTTCGCCAAATCACCCTTAATTCCTTGTACCGAAAAATACATGCCCCTAAAAGCAATCCGACCGGACTTAATAAATTTTAGTCCGGTCGTCATTATATGACACTTTTACATATTTTACTGTTCTTAAAGCTACCTTACTCCTCCAGAATTCCTTCCCGGTGGGCTTTTAAATATTTCCGGGCAAACCTATCTTTACCCATTAAAAGTTCAGTTGTTAAGATAGCAGTAATTATTTTCTTATCCAGCGGGTCTAATATTGCGGCATCCATCCCCCGGCTTATACAAACCGTTAAAAAGTGACGGTTAATTATTCTCCGCTTGGGCAGAGAGTGGGAAACATTACTTAAACCCGATACGGTTTTTAAGCCGTATTTTTCTTTAATTTGGGTTAAGCTTTCAAAAAAGATTAAGGCGTTATTGGTATCGGTCGCTACCGGCAGTACCAGGGGATCAACATAAACTTTGTCTAAATCATAATTATGCTTTTGCAAGATTTCTACCATCCGGTCTAAAATCCGCATCCTATCTTCCACAGTTTTAGGAATCCCGTTATCATCAATGGTGAGAGCAATTACCGGACAGCCAGAATCAATCACTATCGGTAAAATATCCCGGATTCGCGCCGATTCCATATTTATGGAGTTAATCATTGCTTTCCCTTCAGTTAGTTCTAAAGCTTTTTTTACCGCTTCCGGATTGGTGCTGTCAATACAGATAGGAACATCCACTACTTCTTTTATTGCTTTAATAACCCACTCCATGTCGTTAACTTCATCTTCTAAAGCCGTATTGACATCCAGATAATCGGCCCCGGCTTGTACTTGTTTTAATGCTAAATCTTGTATAAAAGCTTTATCTTTATTATGAATGGCTTCTCTAACCTTGGGAATACTGCTATTTAATTTTTCCCCGATAATTAGCATAGTTTTTCCTCCCCCATTTATTTTTACTTCTTAGTATTAGGGGGCCTTACAGGCCCCCGGAATTAATTTTTCCCAAATACTTCTTCCGCAGCTTTCACACCATCACTGGCATTAGTAGCATAAAAATCTGCACCGCAATATTCTTTTACCTTTTCATCCATAAATGGACCACCAATGATTACTTTCGTACCTAACCCTGCTGCTTTCACCGCAGCTACCGTCTCTTTCAGTGATTCCAGGGCTGCAGTAAGAAGCACACTCATTCCTACCAAGGGCGCATTATACTCTTTAATCGCCTCAACAAACTTCTCTTTCGGTACATCTACTCCTAAGTCAATTACATTAAAGCCTGCACCTTTTAAAAGCATAACGACAATATTTTTCCCTAAGTCATGTACGTCCCCTTTTACGGTACCAATTACTATATTACCCCGATGTCCTCCGGAATCTCCTGCTAAATGCGGCTCTAAATCAACCATTACTTCTTTCATAATTTCTCCAGCCATTATTAATTCACTTAAGTAATACTCACCACTTTCAAATAATCTACCTACCTCAGTCATCCCTTCTTGTAATTTGGCTACTATTTCTAATGCCGGCACCCCTGAATCTAAGCGTTTTTTTACCAGCTCCACTACCTTATCTTGATCGAGATCAACCACCGCTTGAGCCAGTTCATCTGATAAAGTTACCATTTTCCTCACCCCTAATTTTTATTTTCTTACCGATGTACCCAGTACCAGATGTATAAGTAAGTAAATACTTCGAGCTTATCCCATTCGTTTTTAATGGTGTTTACATCACCTTTTATTTCTCCCAAATCCTTAAGTTTTTCTTCCCAGGGAATACAAACTCCCGGTGGTAAGTTTTTGAAGGTATTTTTCACGGGATTATTTTCGGTCATCACGTAACCCCCCTTTTTAATACTTGCCATACAGATGGACCGCTTCAACCATAGCTTCAACATTTCTCGGATCGGCATCCGCCTGGATTACCGCTGCTGCATCAACTATAAAGCCCCCATCAGCCGCGTAGGTATCTATTAAGCGTTTGACATAATCTTTTACTTCATCCGGTTTTCCTATTGACAGCAACGAATTTGGAACGTTTCCTTTTAAGCAGAAGCGACCACCAAGAATTTTCTTTGCTTTATCCATATCAGTCTGGTCCACATGGAAGACAATACTTTTCTCCGGAAGTTCGGCAATCTTCTCTAAGTAAGGAGTCCAGTCTCCTTCAGCATAAAAGAGCGTACGCTTCCCTTTAGCCCAAAGTCCTTCGATAACTTTCTTTAAGGTTGGCCAGTAAAACTCGTCCCACTGCTTGGGATTTAAGAAGGGATAGGCTCCCCGGTGAAGTGGTATAAATACGGGAAACTCCGTATCTCCACCTGCAGTAGCCAAACCATAAAAGATGTTATGCTCAACCAGTACTTCCATTGCAGCTTTAACTTTATCGGGTATCCGCCGGATATCCATCATGATTCCCTTTAATCCCCGTAAAGTATCCCCTAAGGTGTCAAAGGGTGCTTTTGTAATACCGGTAATTGCAGTGAAAGAACCGTATTCCTTGGCCCACCTCTCGGCTGCTTTAGCAAGCATTCCAAGTTCCAAAGTCCTTGCAATTGCCCCTTTCATTAATGCAATGCTTGCTCGATAAGACCCCGGCTCAGCAAACTCCTTATGAATCCGTGGCAAAAAAGTAGTAACAATCCATTCGGTAGGATTTTCTATAAAGGCATCGTAATCTTCCGGCCGCATGTATTCGCCTTCAATGTATTGAAATTGAGTATTGACATCCAGCTCTCTTCCTGCAAACTTAAGGTAGACTGCTCCTACTGCATCGTGCAAACCACCCCACCAAAGCATTGGCGCTCCAAAATGAGCATCAACATCATACCTTTGCAAAAAAGCATCCATCGCTTTAATGTAGTTAATTTCAGGATTGTAATAAAAATCTTGCAAAGTAAAACCTGCATATTTGATAATAAATTCATTGCCAGTTATAACTACTGGAACCCTATCTGGTTTTCCACATTCAAGGGCAGTTAAATACCTTTTTTTCCGCTCTTCATAAAGTTTTAACTTATCTGTGCTCATCCAAAACCCCCCTTAAATTTTTAAAACCTTTAAACCTGCACTAATTGTATAATTTTTTAAAAATTTTTCCAATATTCACCTCCTTATATTATAACATAATAATGTCTATACATGATATGTGAAAAAATTATTTAAAATTTATTCTTTTTACTTCATAATTCCCTCAGCAATTTTCTTTATTAGCTCCACTGCCTTAACCACATCATTTTCAAAATAGTCCGCCCCGGTATACTCTAAAATTTTTTCATTTACAGGATAACCGCCAATTACAATCTTTACTTGGTCTCTAAGTCCAGCCTTTTTAATTAAATCGACCGTTTTCTTTACCGAACCAATACAAAAAGTAAGCAGGACCGATATCCCAACGATCCGGGCGCCGGTTTTTATAATGCTGTCAACAAAAGCTTTTGGTTCTACATCCACCCCCAAGTCAATAACCTCAAAACCCGCCGATTGCAGCATGTAACTAACAATATTTTTTCCCAGATCGTGGATGTCCCCCTCTATGGTTCCCATGATAATTTTGGTCCCCTTACTTTCATTTTTAGGTGGAAAGTAGGGCTTTAAAATTTCCATTACGCCTCGGAGAATTTCTTCGGACATAATTAAATCGGATAGGTAATAGGTTCCGTCATTATATCTTTTTCCAACTATTTCGACACCCCGCCGGCAATCTTCCATAATTTCCAGTGGAGTTACTCCCGCTTTAACCCTTTCCCTGACCAGCATTAAAGTTTTTTCCTCATCAAGCTCTGCTACCGCATTAATTAACTCTTTATCCATTTACAAATACCCCTTCTTCCCTATTCCCCGTATTTCGTCCAGCCAACATAGCTTGTAAATTTAAAACGGTCTCCGCGAAATACCGATTTTCCCCAGCCAATCGGTCTTCTCATACTATCATAAAGAGTCTGTTCAACTACAAAAACCGGAGTATTTAACTTAACTCCAAGGACTTCCGCTTCTTCTTCGGTAACCACGGAAGCATGAAGCACCATTTTACTCATTACCGGGAAGCTTTCTCCATGAGCTGCCACCAGATTGGGAAAATTAGCCAGAGATGGGTCTTTGAGCTCTAATTCCAGGATTGGCTTTTTCTTGGTGTAAACCATGTATTTATTTTCAAAAATTAACGGCTCGTCGTTTGCTGAAATAAGGAGGCGTAAATAAAGGCAGGTAGTATTCAGCGGTATTTCAAGTTTCTTAGCTAAAAGCTCATCTGCCCGAACAATTTTGGTCCCTAAAAGTTTAATCCCGGGTTTCATCCCCCGCTTTTTGATTTCCTCGTGAAAATCGCCCAGTTCAAACACCATATTTTCCAACTGCGGCTTAGCGACAAAAGTTCCTTTGCCTTTTTGGGTATAAACAAGGCCGGAATTTATAAGCTCGGCTATTGCTCGTCTCACCGTCATCCGACTTATCCCAAAACGGCGCACCAGCTCATTTTCCGGCGGTAAGGCATCTCCTGGCTTAAGTTTTCCTTCATAAATATCTCGTTCAATTAATTTAGCCAGTTGATAATATACCGGTATCACAGAATTTTTATCTATTTGGTTACTATCTCCTGCAAAGTTTGTGTTCATAGTTCCCAACCTGTATATACATCTTTAGTTTTTTTTATAGTAACATGAAAATTTAAACCCCGTCAACCGGAAATTTGCAAAAAATTTTGATTTATAAAACCAAACATTTCAAAGGTAATTTTTTCTCCTCGTTCAACCACAATAAAATCTTCATCCCAGGGTCCGGTAAAAAGCTTTTTTAAATACGAAAGTGTCCCAGGTACTACCTGGAAGTCAAGACCCACATCTCTTGCAAAACTTTTAACGTTAGCCTCGATTTCGTTTATGGGATAAGCATTGGTATCCAGTAAAATAACCTTCCGGTAATGAGCTAAAATTGCCTTAAAAATTTTTTGTCCCCGCACTTCCCCATACTTTTCCAAACAGCGCTTATGTTCTTTTACAATGTTACTTTCATGAACAAGCCAGCCACGGGTAAGAAAGTAGCTGTGGGCTTCCCGGGATATCTCCATCCTTTTTTGCACCGAACCCAAAAGTAGAGAAATGCAGTCGTCAATTTTGGGCAGTACCAGCCTTCCCGTGGTAGCTCTAATGCCATTTAAGGCATTCCCGCAATTGCCAAAAACAAGAATAAGGTTTTCAACGTTTGAAATCCGGTCAATCTGCTCTTGAATTTTGGTTTTAAGTTTATCGGGATAATTATGGAGTCCCGAATCAATCCAAAGCACCGGATACTTTACCCCTGTATCTTTTAAAGCTTTTTCCACTTCATCCCGGAGGGTTTGGCAGGCAATAATGACATTCATAGGCTTTCTCCTTATTTTTCCTTGGTAATATTAGAGCCATACCTGGCAAAGACTTTATCAATATCCGGGAAAACTTTATTTACTTTTTCAAAATCAACTTTTTTATACTTAATCATAATTTCACCAACCTATATATCCATATAATGTAACCCCTTCATTTTCTATAGTCCTATAAAAAGGTACAACATCTTTATATTTTTTAAATTTATTATAACTAATATCTATAAGCGATATAACTTTAAGATATCTATATCCATATTCCCCAGCAATATCATTAAGTTTCTCTTCATACTTTTTTAATTCTTCATCATCCATATCCACAATTACCGCAATATCTATATCTGATTCCTCGTCTTGTTCTCCTCTACCGTATGAACCAAAAAGGATTACATCTTTTAATTTTGTCCCATAAACTTTTTGCAGCTCCACAACAAGTTCATTTAATAAACTGTCAATCTTCTTGTTTTCGATATAATCATTCATAAACCCCACCACCAAAAATATCCTTTTCCTTATTTTACCTTACATAAGAAAACCAAGCAATTATATTTATTTCTCATGATACCTTATCTCCAGTTCCACAATTTTAATTAACTTCTCAATCACCTTGGGCGGAAGCTTTCCCTGAAGACTGTATTCCAAAGCATACCGGGGATTTCGAAGCTTATAAAGCTTTTCTTCCAGTTCTTTTATTTTCCGCGGATAATCCATTTCTTCACCGTAACTTTTGGAATATAAAACGGCCGGTTCATAACTCTTAAGAGTATTTCTTTCCCGCAAAAAAGGATTGTAATATGAATACTCATCCCTTTCATTCAAAAGTCCTGCCTTTTCGTACACCGTCTCTAACGGCAACTGAAACTTAGCCGCTACTTTTTTTAAAAACTCGACCGAAGTCCCCCGCTCTCCTTTGGCAATTTTGGAAATAAGGCTTGGCGAAACTCCAAGCTTTTCGGCAATCTCGTTTTGCGTAAGACCGGTAACTTCCCGCAGCCACAAAACAAAATTTTCTCCACTCCTGCCCATACATAATTCCTCCCTCAGTCTAACCCTTGCAATTTTACTATATAAAAATTTTAACTCTATGTCAATTTTTATCTTGACATATATTTACTTTTTGTGCTATATTTTTATTGACAATAAGTCAAGGGAGTGAGGGATATGGGTTTAATATTAAACTTTTTTCCAGAATATGAATACTTTCCTGTAAACCACAGCACCACTTTCCATTTACTTTTAGAACTAAACGCCCCTCAAGCAAAGGATTTTAAACGCAGCACCCCGTTAAACTTAGCCTTTGTTTTAGACAGCAGCGGCTCCATGGCCGGAAGTAAAATCGAATACGTCAAAGAAGCGGTAATCTTTGCCTTAAAGCAACTAACCCCCAGCGACTCCACCTCCCTGACTACTTTTAATAGCCATGTTTATACTATTTTCCCAAGCACCAGAGTAGTAAACTCCCGGGAACTTATTCAGGAAGTTTTTAAAATCTATGCCACCGGAATGACCAATTTAAGCGGCGGCATTCTCCAGGGTTACAACGAACTTGACTGCTTTTTCTCCGACCAGGCTATAAACCGGGTAATCCTCCTAACCGATGGTCTGGCCAATGTAGGTATTACAGACCCCCAGGATCTTATCGCAATCGTCGCAAATAATACCCTAAAAAATAAAACCCTGACCTGCCTTGGAGTAGGAATAGATTTTGACGAAGATCTTTTAATGTCCTTAGTCGACGCCGGTAAAGGTAACTACTACTACATCAACACTCCCGATCGCATACCGGCCTTTTTTGAACAGGAGCTAAACGGCCTTGCCAAAATCTCGGCCCAAAACATCAAACTCACCTTAAACTTCCCGGAACTCATCGTCCCGGTAAGAATCTACGACATTAAAGCCAAATTCCACAGCAAAACCAGCCTCACCATCGACCTTGATGAACTGTATGCCGGCCAAAGTCAGCGCCTTTTGCTTTTAATCCAGGTGGAAAACGTCTCTGTACCCCAGGAACTTCCGGTAAATATCGAACTCCAATATTTTGATGCCAACACCCTCGAAACCGTTACCAAAACCTTTACTTTCCCTTTAAAATTCTCGGGCAACCAGTCCCTCTGGGAAAAAAACAATAGAGAAGTTGTCGAGGAAATAGCCTACCGGGAAATCCTTGAAGCCCGGGAAAAAACCATCTTCTACGCCGACCGGGGTGATGTGGAAAGCCTAAAACGCCTCCAGCAAGAATTACAGGCTAAAGAAAAACATTTCGTCTCTTTAAACGCCGAAATCAAAGAAGAATACGTTAAGTTTATGAACATGGAAATTCCCAGCTTTATTCTAAATCGAGACAACCCCGGCTTAAGAAAGCAGTCCACCTATGATATCTACAACAAAAAGAGAAGGAAACGCTAATAATACTTAAAACTAAAGCCATCTTCCCATAAGGGATGATGGCTTTTATCATTACAGCTTTGTCCCGCACCGATCGCAGTAATTACTCGTTTTACCAACCCTTTTGCCGCAAGCCGGACAGGTCCTAACTTCTTTTTTTCCACCAAGATCGCCAATAGTTTCGGTATAAGAAATACCGGTTCCTGGTATACCTACGGTCTTCCTAATCTTTTTATCAGCACCAAGGGATATCCTGAACCCCGGTACTCCTACCGAAAAGCCCACGCCCCTTTTGGAAACATAGATCCGAAAAAGCTTACCAAGACTTATTGACTTACGAAAGCAAAAGCCCATAATACTTCTCACCTTTTTTCAGGCTACTTAAAATAAACACATCCTTGTTCCTTTAAATTTGTAATCAGTTCCCTCAACCCTTCTTCCGTGCATTCCAAGTACTCAGCTAAACAAGCTAAACAGAAAAAACGATCTACATTATTACTAAAAAGTTTTCGGTGTAAAGAAATAACATCTTTTACTACAATTGCCCCACAATTAAAACAAACATTTTTTTTCCGCATAAACCTTCTCCTTAATGGTATATTAAGTTAGAACTTTTATATCAGGAACTGTATCCAAATATTCACTAGGTTCAAGAAGATGTAATTGTCTCTTTATTATCCGCCGCATTTCCTTGGCCGGAGCCAAGCAGTATTTTTCAAACTCCTCTTTGTTAATATCTTCCACTTTGCGCACGTGTGGGAAAAGCAGTTTTAAGAAGCCCGAGCATATTCTTTTGATAGCCGTCGTGTCCCGGTGGTCCGCCGAGCGTGGAACATCGAGAAGAGCGTCTACCAACCCTGGATAAATTAGCTCTTCCCTCAGAGCGTGCATGATCTCGGAAAAATATTCAACATTAAGTGCCCAGCCTTCCGCTTTCATGTTCTCTCTCATTCGCGGAACATCCCAACCTTTAATAAAACCATGAAAGCGGTCGAGTAAAGCTCCTTCTTTGAAAAGCTCGGGTAACTCAACAAACATGTTCTTATTTTCATCCATTCTCTCCTCTGCGATATTCCCCATGAGGACAAGACCCGCGCTGCCCGTGACCCTCTCGCTCCCGATCCGACATTCTCCTGACTCCAAATAACCTTTCAACGCACCCGCTATTTCGCTAACATCGGGAAAGCTGATGGTCTGAACTTCGTCCAGAACTACAAAATCATAGCGGGCAACTAAGCCAGGAGTTCTTCGCTGCATATCGTAAAACAGTTTCGCGCGCGAAATACTTCCACCGCTGACCAGCCAGCCATATTTCGAGATCTGCGACATGATGTAGGATTTACCCGTTCCCTTCGGCGCCAACTCAATCATATTAAGCCGTTTTTCTACAAAAGGCAGCAATCGGCTCAAGAGGGTGAGCTTTTGTTTTTCATTTAAAAAACCGGCGGGATTATAGTCAATCGCCTGCAGCAAAACATCGATCCATTCTTCAAGGGTAAACTCTTTTCTGACTTCCTGAAAAAAACCAACATCAACTTTGTAGGGGCGAAAGGGCCGAAAGTCGGTCATGTAAATGGCTCCTTCTTTACCGTTCATTTGACCGTATTCGCACTCAATTACCCCCCAAGCCTCGTTTTCCCCAAGCAACTCATCTTTATATTTTCTTAACACATGGCTGCTTACAATCGCTTCATATTTGCGGGAGGGAAAACCAAGACCGGGCAGAGAAAACAAACCCTCCCCCGTTTTAACGTCAATCTCCACCCTCACTTTGGCCAAAAAACGCACTCTTTGCCCTTCCTTAATCATCATCCCCTTTAGCTTTTCCCAGTCGTTGGGTCCGGGCAAATAATTCCTGATGAACTCCGATACTTCTTCCAGATCAACTCTCCCGTCTTCGTCAGCAAAACGCATTATCATCCAATCCCGTAAAAAGGAAGGGATACTCTTGGCAGAAAAAAAGCTGTTCTGCTGAGGATTCTTGTAAATAGCCATATCGGAAAAATAGGTTTTAACCTTTTCAGAAAGTTTTTCGTTGACCGTCATTCTTCTCTCACCTACAACCCTAAGTCATCTTTTTTTATCCCTTTGCGCCGTTCAACTGTAAAGGAAACCTCCCCTATCTTCCACGCCAACTCCCACAACTCTGCAGTATATTCCTTCTCTCCAAGCTTTTGGAGGGAAAACTTCCATCGCTGAGGAGATACCTCCTCTCCTGAGAAAACTTTACCGCCTATGCGTAGCTCCAAACTCGCCAGAGGTTTGTCCACCTCAATTTCCAGCCAACCTTCTCCGCGGTGATCAAGTTTTACCCTTTCCCCTTCGTTAAGCACATTAATCCTGACGGCCTTTCTTCCCCGATAGACGATAATCACCGGTACCAAGCACTCCTCTGGTGTTGCCCCACCGTGGACTTCCCCACCAGAAAAACCTCCGCCTTCGAAGCGGTCGTAGGTTAACCAGATCAAATTTCCATCTTTAACTATCATCTTCTTTCTTTCTTCATCCTTAATCTCATAGCCAGCACTCCCTTCTCCGCCCGGGCTTGCGTAACGTCCGCCCCGCTCCACTGCATATCCAGGAGGAAGTTCCTTTTTCTCCTCCCCGGACAACGCAAACCTGCTCAAACCATGGTCAGATGTAATAACCACCCGCGGGCAGAGGTTTAACTCTTCCTTAACCTTGCGCGCCACACTCTTGATAAACTCCATCGATTTAATAAAAGAAGCGGGAAAACTGTAAGTGGAGTCATGAGCAATCTTATCCAGCTCGTATTCGACTCGTTCATCCATTTCCTTCCATTCCTTATTGACTTCGGTAATACTCGGGACCACCGCTCGAACTATCTCAATTTCCGCCTCCACCTCTTCCTCCCCTTTTTGCAACTCACTGGCCAGCAGATTTGCCCACTCTACCCCCATACCGTCTACCCAAATAACTTTCGCTCCCTTTTCCCTCTCCGCTTCAACTATTTCGCGCCGCGGCTTGTAACTCCAGTATTTCTCCTCCGTCCATTCCTCCTGTGCCCTTCTTAGCTCCTCATCAACCCGATTCTTCACTCTACTCACGCAGTAAGCCCGGAAATAATCAGCCGCAAACTCATCCCTTACCGGCACGTTCTGCAAATAGCACCACAGATCCGGATATGCTACCCGCAAATACTCTCTCCAACTACCGTTCGCGTCTTCCTCCAGCAGACTGCCGACGACCATTATCACCTGTTCTTTTTCTCTCTCCGAAAGGTCGGTGAGAACTTGTAATTTTTTCAATGGGTCCCGAAGCTGGGCGAAACAATCCCAGAACTCCGCAGGCATTGAGTGAACCTGCAACAATTCGAGCAGTTCCCTGCGCTGCTGGCAGAGTTCTACCGTAGGAGAAAGAGAAAAAATTGTTAGCGCCGCTTCCTTCTCTAAATCAGCTACCTTCTGCGTTCGCTGCAATACTGCATTCAGATATGAACCTTTTTCCTCTCTCAGCTTCCCCCACAGCCAGATCAACCATTGTTCGTCAGCGCCATAACTATGCCATCTGATTAAGAGTGTTTTTCCATCGTAATTTTTAACGTTGAGAATCTTCCCGCACAGGCTGTCAAAATCCGTTTCTTCCTCTACCTGTTCTACAAGCCACTTCCACTGCTTCTCTGCTCCCCATTCAACTTTAAGTTCTTCATTAAAGCGGTCACTGATAAAGGAAAAGGCATCGGTGTAAACTTTCACTTTAAAATTTATCGCTTGGGAAGGAGGAGGAAGGTGAGAAGCCCAGGAAGTAACCAGCCAGAGGGAAGGAACACCGCCCTTTTCCCAACCGTCCTTTTCCCAAAAGGAAAAATAGTCTTTCACCCCGTTCCGGGAAACAAATTCCTTCTCCATCCCTTTCCTTGCAAAAGGCGCAACTATCAGTTCACACTTTTCCTCTTCCCCTCCCTTAAGGTGCCAGACAGGAGGTAAAAGCCCCTCTCGGTAACGGTTGAAGGCTCTCAGCCCCTGCTCCAGCATCTCCCGGGCCGCTAACAGAGGAACATAAAGCCTTTTAATTTTCCCTTCCGGCCATTCCACAATTTTGGTTAATAATTTGCTTCCGTCCTCCCAGTCTAAGCGTAACCATTCGGCAAGAGGAAAAAGAAGTACAGTTTTCCCCTCCCCTACCTCCAGGGTGTCTAGCACACCCTGGAGGTAGGGGAACACATCATCGCCCCTGCAAAAATGGGAGAGAGAAACAACTACGTCTACTTCAAATTCTAAGGCCTTTATTAACTCCCGCCACTGCTGCCAGCTTGTAACGAGGATAAAGCGTGTGGCAAACCTCTCTTTCTTTTTCCTCTCCTCGCGTAAATAAGCAATTAAATCCTCGCGCGAAGAAAAATTCAGCAATGCTTCCACCATACCTTATCCCTCTTTTCTCTCAAAAGCAGCTAAGAGCCTCATCCCAATGAGGGAATCCTCCCGTGCTAATTCGCTAACAAATTCTTTTAAAGCTTGGGGAGGCAGGGTCGCCAAAACTTCTTCCACCCGCGGGTAAAAGACCTGCCGGTAGTTGCCGTTAATCCATTCCCGCGCCAACCCTAACACTCTTCCTTGCTCTATAACCCATCTCCTTACTTCTCCACCCATTTTCTGGTAAATATAATCCTGCAATTTCCGGGCCATCTCTTCCTCTTGCACCAAAGAAGCATACTCCCTCGCCGCCGCTTCTAAAAACTTTTGCAAAACATACCGCTCATCATGCACAACTTCCAGTTCAGTGCCTCTTTCCTGCAGGAAAGAAAGCAGGCCTTCTATCTCCTGTTTCGGTAAGTTCCGGCGTTGCCCGAATTTTTCAAAAAACTCCCCAAACTCCCTTTCTGCCAGCACCCACTGAATAGGAACGCGGTGCTTCTCACTCCACTCATCGGGAGAAGGAGAATCTGTAAGCTCTCGCCACTTCTCTTCCAGGTCTGCGATAGCCTTATTCTTGGATATTGTAGCCAATACCTTTTCTAATTCCCTTTTTACTTCTTCTTCCCCGCTTTGACCAAGGCGCGGTAAGGCCTGGTAAATCTCTTCCGCTTCTTGATAGCCGATTTTCTCTCCTGTGGCCTCTTCCACCAGCCGGATAACAACAGGCAGGGGATTCCTGAGTACCTCTTGGAGCCTCGTGAAATTGTCCCGAATATCCCGCGCCCTGTTTTCTTTCACCGCCTGTCGGGGTTCCCGTATAACCCTCTCCAAGAAAGCTATAGCTGCTGCTAATTCCTGCGGCTGACCTTTCTTATATAGAGCAAGGGGAAGTTTGCTCTTCCACCAAACTTCCTGGAAATGCCGGACAGCTTCCCCGACATTTTTTGCTCTTCCTCCACAGAGTTCGTTAAGAACAACAACGAGTTCACACTCTGCCAGAACCTCAGGCAATTTCTCTCTTACCTTTTCTTCTTTCCACAGGTAAACATCCTCTTCCAGTAACCCCCGCAGCTTCTCCCGCACATCGCGCACAGTCAGACCAAGAGTAGACATGAACTCCCGCAAAGCCGGAACATAGGTGTTAAGGAAACTCGCCATCCCCTGCTCCATCTTTGCCTGGTCGAGATTAAGAGCGATTTTCTTGGCCTGAGGTGCCACAGCATTCACAATCCGTTCCATATCCTCATCTTTTAGCTGGTCTACGTCGTAACTTAAAACCCACATCAAAGTAGCCAGAGCTTCACGGAAGGATGCGTCTTCCCCTTCTGCTAAATAAGCGATAGTCCACAGGGGGTATCCCAGAACTCGCTGCTTTTCCCGCATGTTCTTCCTGGCTTCTTCCGGGTAGGAGGTTTTCTCAGGGGATAAATTGAAGAGATTGCGCGCTAACTCGCAGAATTTCTCTCCTTCGCGCGATAAACGATGAATAGAATAATTCCCCGCATTTCTGTGCCCTTTAACCACCTGGTCGAGAATCTCCGCTAATTTATGCGGATTCAAAGGTTGGGAATTAACGCCGTCCGAGAAATAATAGCCGTCTACATATTTCCTGAGAAGCCGAGCAAAAAGGAGGAGCCCCATCGGCGAAGGCATGAGGCCAAAAGGAGGCTTCTGCAGTTCTTCCCAGAGTTCCACCAGTATCACTTTATTTCCGCAGCGAGCGAAGAAATCATCTACAACCTTTTGCATCCTACCTAAGGGATGATGGGAAAACTCAGCCAAATTCTTGGCTCCCCACACCCCCCCTTGCTTCTGCAATTCCTGAACTACCTCTCTATAAGGAGCCCTGTCGGCCTTTGCGCAGCCCAAACCCATTTCCGCTACCGTTTTACCGTACGAACTATTGTAAAGAGTGATAGTGGTACTTATTTTCTCTGGCCGTTCGGAAAAAACTATTTCGCCAATCTCTTCTTCTAAAAAATCGCCAAGACTACCGATTCCCTTTCTTTCCCACTTCCTTCCCCGGAAAAAGATTTGCATAGGGGCAGAATCCAACTCGCTAAACCAATCCGAGCTTAATTTGCGCATTTGGTTTTCGTGATATCTTTTCTGCGATGGATCTCGTACTTCCTCATAATACATAGCCTTGGCACAGTGGTCCTGCCAAGCCTCCCATCTCTTCTTCCCGAAAGTCTTCTCACAAATCACTACACCCCATCCCGTCTCCTCGGCCACCCTGGCAGCAATCTCCTCGAGCCCATACAATTCTTCATCATGACAGGCTAGGACGAGGGCAACTCCTACCTGGTAAGGTTTAAGGGAAGCAGAGCTTATCACCTGCCCACCCCGCTGTCTCAAATCCTTAGCTCCAACAATCTGAACGGGATAACGAAGCTTGGCTGCCCCCGCCAAAGAAAGCCTATTTTCAATTTCTGTCCTAAAACCACCTTCTCCCTGGCTTTCCTTGAGAACTTTTTCAAAATTCTTAACCCTGCTTTTACATTCTCGCAACTTGGCGTCGTCCACTCTGGTCCCGGGGAGGAGGAATTCACGCTCAGCGCCAAGGTCGGAAATTAAGATAATCCCCTTTTCCTCCAGCTTCTGAGCAATTTCCTCCACTCGCTGTTCCAGGGAAGTACCGCGGAAAGCTACCCTTTGTACAGTTGAAAGGAGAGGACGATGCAAGGAATTTATACTGCCCTCCTGGCGGCTCAGAGCAATAAGTAAAAGGATGACCCTCAATATTTTTCTTTCCTCTTCGTTCTCAATGTTCTCCTTAACACTTTCGTAGTGGGAAAGAGCTAAATTCAACGCCTCGCTCATTTCCGTCAAATTTTCGCTGCTTTCAAAAAAGTACTGCCATAGGCAGTCAGCAGTAAGCCAGTACCAATCATCCCGAGGATTTTCCCGAATAAACCAGCGGAATCCCCCCAGTTCATCGCTCTTCAAGAAGTTAAACAGCGTCCTCTGACTTGAGCTGTAAAATTTGGAAATTTGAGACAAAAGATAGGCCGCGTAAGGATGAATCGGTACCAGCTTCTTGGCTTCTCCTCTGTTAAGCTTATCCAGTCCAAGAACGTTGAGATGGAGGAGAATTCTCTCTACTTCCTGCCACAGGGTTTCCCGTTTGTCTTCCCACTCTTCTTCTTTTCCGGGTAAAGCTTCTACCGCGTTACCAAGGAGGGTGTAAGCGGTCACTTCCTCCATTTCCAGGCGGCACGTATGAAAACGATCCAGCAGCTTTCTTCGGTTATCCTCGTCTAAGGCTGTAAACTGGGCCAGATCCCGATGGGTCACCAGGAACCAGTAAAAGGGGATTTCCTGGGTGACATGCGCCAGTTCCTGAAGGGTGGTAACGTTGCGGTTCTGATTGAAAAACTCGGTAAACTCGTCCCAAATGAAAACAATCCCGCCTAAATTGTTTTTTACGATAACTTCCTTCAGCCATTCCTTTACTGCCCTGGCCGAATCCGTTAATGTTACTCCCTCTTCTTCTAAAACCCGAGCAACAATCTCGCTCAGTTCTAAATCTCTGCGCTGGAGCGCTGCAATGACATCTTCCGGCGCAGCAACCGAGCGAAAGTGGCTGCGGTACTTAACAAAAAGCTGTTCCCATTTAAGGATGTTAAGTTTCTCAATCATCTGGTCAATTATTCCTGGAACGAAAGTATTATATCCCAGTTCACGCAGCCGCTCGGTGATAGCCTGCTGTACCTCCAGCAGCAGGCGCCGGTCGGAGGTGATATGCCCGGAACCGGAAAGATAAACCACTACGTATTTCCCGTTTTTCTCGCGCAATTGCTTAAAACGGGGCCAGAGGG
This sequence comes from Carboxydothermus ferrireducens DSM 11255, assembly GCF_000427565.1. Classification (NCBI taxonomy): domain Bacteria; kingdom Bacillati; phylum Bacillota; class Clostridia; order Thermoanaerobacterales; family Thermoanaerobacteraceae; genus Carboxydothermus; species Carboxydothermus ferrireducens. Next base: position 10,730 of record NZ_ATYG01000009.1, on the reverse strand, counting down.
AGATAATATTGCTGTATTTTTTAAAGTACTCCTCAACTTCCGTGAGTTCGTCTTCTAAGATATGCTTGATCACAAAAGAAGCGAAAGTCTTGCCGGTTCCGTAAGCACCGGTTAGCCAGAAGGGCTTGATGTCGCTCTTGCTTTCCATGTCCAGAGCAGCAATAAGCTTATCCAGAAGCTCATACATTTGCTGGTGAGGAATAAAAGCTTTCCAGCTCCCTCTGCGCTTTTTATCCTCATGCTCTGTATAAACGGGAATAAAATCTTCCTTTACAGCCAGGTAGTCAGCGTACTTCCATTCAGCCACTGTTCCAGTTCCTCCCCTTCTCCTGTGGTATAAATTCTCTCTTCATCTATTTCAAAAAGAATCTGATCTGCCACCAGAAGTCGCTTCAGGACCGCCTCCCTGCTGCAGCCAAAAACCACCCACGGCCAGGTCAAATCATCTGTGAAAAATAACTCTTTTGCCCCTGTTTCATGGAAGAGATGAACCAGTGCTGAAATTGCCGCCACCTCTCCTGGTTCATAACCTCGGCGTAAAAGGTATCTCTTCCCTTTTTCCAGCCCAACTTCACCCTGGCCCAATTCTCTTCCTACCGGCGTACGTTCACACAGGCCCGCTAATTCCAAAACAGCATTGGATATGGTCCTCCCGGCCAGGTGGGGTAAAGCTGAATGTAAAAGTTTTTTCAATTCAGTTGTCGTCCAGCTCCCTGTCCCCAGGTGGGCATACCAGCGAGCAGTGGGAAAGTTAAAAACCACTTTCACCCACAGCAGTTCCCAGAGCGGTAAACAGTCCACACCTTCCCGGCGGAAAAGCTGACCGAAAGGGGTAAGTCTGCCATCCCTGTCTTCCAGCCCGGCCGTCTTCACCCATACTTTCAAGGCCTGAACCTGTCTGTTCCCCAGGGAAGCCCCCCTCTCCCAGTCCGGCCAGTGATCCAGGTAATACTGCAGCCACTCTCTCCTTAAGCCAAAATGCTGGTGGCGAGCCCACCCTTTCATTTCCGACCAATCAGGCATAATCGAGAACCTCCAGCGAGCGCCGGTTTCTGTCGAGGAAGATATTATCCAAATCCCGCACGAGGTCAACTTTGATAAAGCCATCACCCCGGGAAGCTAGGCCGCGGAGAATGGCTTTCAATTTCTCCTTGTCCACGCCAAACAAGGCATACGGGCCCTCTTCTATCCCCTCATGATACAGTTCCCTTACTGTCAGTTCATAACGTCCCGTTTTTTCCGCGTAGCGGTAGAGGGAATAAAGAACGGCATCGGGAACAGGATTTTCCCACCCTTTCTTTATAATCTGCCTTTTCCTTCCTTTTTCTTCAACTTCTCCTAACCCCATCACGTTCCCTAATGGCGTTTCCTTAAATAAATTAAATAATGCCTTAACCGCGTTTTCACGAGTTCTTCTGCTTTGTGGGAAATAATCCCCCATTAATTCAATTAATTCTTCTTTTTCAACCGCAGCTCCCCAATTAATATTTGTAAGATACCATCGTATACTTGCAGAATTTCGAGCAAGATTTGTCCAAATTACTGCCCAAGTAAGCAAATTGTCTACTCCCATCAGTATCAGTTTTTCCGCAATATCAGTAAGGAAAAATTTCTTACTAATGGTGTTATCAACTAGTTCAGCATGATTTAGCCATAATTTCATTGAAACAACTTGTTCAGGTCCTATTTTCGTTTTTTGAGACCATTCTTCTTTTAACACGAAAAACTCTTTAAGCCATTCTTTACGTAACCCAAAAGAACGATAATCTCTTAAAGTATTTTTTTCCTTTCCGCTATCTGCCATTACTAATCCCCCTTCTGGTTTAAGAGAAGAAGCAGTCAAACAAGCACCTCTCCCTATTCTTAAACACTCCCCACAAGCCAAACAGTTCCCAGAAATTAATACGTTTTTTCTTGTGTCTAACGCTCCAACAGGACACTCTACCTCGCACCCCTGACAGTGGGTACAATACGCACTTTTTAAAGCTACTGCCCGGAAATCCCGCAGAGTATAGCGGTCAGCCTGTTGCAGCCCTTCAATAGTAACTGTAACTTCTCCTTCGTTCCGTTGCAGGTGAAAAGGAAAGACCAGCCCCTCCCGCTCTATATGTCCCCTTCCCTCCCCTTTCAATACCAGTTTTCCCAAAGTTTTCGCCCATTCCAGCCAATTCTCCGTCGGTTCAAATAAAGTATAGATAACTTTTTCCCCATCCCACTGCTCAGCTACCCTTTTGCCGCCGTTATCTAAAAAACGTCCTCCTGCCCTGCCCTTCCAACTTCCCTTCTCTAAGTAAGAGTCAAGTTTATCAGCACTAACACCAGCCTTTTTAGCGTATTCTCGCAGCACATTAACAAATTTTTCTACGTCATCTTTATATACTATAGCATTTATCGTTTCTTTCCACTCCGAAGCCATCGGACAAACAGCACATCCCACCCGCACCGCGCCGTAGCGGTAGGCCTTGTTCAACAGCAAAGATCGACTAAAGAGATAGAGAAAAACCTCGCCGGAATTCCATGATAAAAGAGGTCTTGCATTTGTTTGAAGTTGATGTTTTTCACCATGAGAAGTTGAAAGATACCCCGCCCGCGCTGCGCTCTCCTCATGGCGCACACCGTCGAAGATCAATGCTCTCACTGCCGGTTTGCCGGTAATCTCCCGCAGGAGGAGAAGGGTAGGAGCGGACTTGTGCACCACACAGCACCAGCGGTGGATACGACTGGGTGGACCCATCTCCCGCCAGGTGGTGAGGGCATCTTTGCTGCTCCTGGCCGTGTAAAAGGAGAGATGGGGCCAGCGTTTACGAGCTTCTTCCACCGCCCTGTAGGTATCCCGCACCTCCATCCCGGTGTCGCCGAAAATCACCACAAATTGTTCCGGCTCCAGCACCCTCTGCACTAAGTCAAGAAGGACAAGGGAGTCTTTCCCTCCCGAAAAAGCCACGGCCGCCACATCCACTTCTTTGCGGTAGCGGTTGTAGGTCTGGTAAATAAAGCGCAGCGACTTTTGAATCAACCCCTGGAGAAGGCTGTTGTTTTTTTTCACCATCTCCTGTACCTTTACCGGCTGAAGCTCAAGCCCCTCCCGGTGGATTTTGAGGTGGGGCGGAGTGAACAGTCCTCCTCCCTCCGCTTCCGCCACTAATTCTCCCTGGTAGTAGTACTTGCGCCCCCCAATTGCCCACAGTAAGGGCTCTTCACAGCGGGGATATTTCCAGTAGTTATCAAATCCCAATAAATCTAATTCCTCAAAAAAAACAGGCCGGATCTCCTGCCTTATCCATCCCTCTAAATCATTCGTCAGCAAAATACCTCCTGTTTCCTGGTCCCACTGTACCGCGTACATCTTTATCTCCTTTCTAAAACTACGTTTAAAAATTTCTGTATTTATATTTTGTGTTGACATTTTTAATTTTAATAAATTTAAATAAAGTTTAAGAAAATTATAGTTTTTTAACCAACATGATACCCTTTTAATGTTCCACAAACTTTTATTTTTTCTATTAGTAAGTAAATTTCATCATCAAAATCTTCTGTACCTAAAGAATAATCATCATAGGCTTCAATGTCTCTAAATTTATTTAAATCTTCAGGAATATCTATACCTTTTGATTTTAAAAAATCAATAACTTCCTCAAATTCTCTCACAGAAAGGCAACACTTTTTTAAAATTCCTTCAACTTCTTCTGCTTTAAGAAAACCTCTTTCAAGCCAGAAATAAATCAAATTATCTATTGCATTCTCTAAACATAAAATTTTATCTTTTTTATTTTTATCAGCTCTATAAAATGCTTTTTTATAAAATTTCTTATTTTTTTCATTAAACCTCGCTTTTTTATTATCTTTATATGACTTTTTGATTTCTAATTCTTCTGGTAAGTTATCAACAATTTTAATTGCTGATTTATTTAGCTCATCATATAAATAATCAAGTTCATTTATTGTAAACTCATTTCCATTACTCCCCAATATTTGATTTATACTTTCAAAAGTAATATAGCCATTTTGCTTGCGCCCTAATTTTAAAAGCTTTTGGAGACAATCCTCCAGCCTATTTTTAATCGCCATTTTTGGCTCACACTGCTTCCCTATATTTGTAAATCATAATCGCCTTTTTGTTATTTTTTAGTAAATATTCGATATTATTTCACTAAAATCCTGCCTGTTTAAACGACTAAAGAAAAATAGGAAGGATTTTGCTTGGTAAGCCAATAGATTATCAGTTTTATTTTTTATCCATCCTTATTTTTTCTACCTCCTTCCCCTCCCCAACATTCCCAATATTCTTATTTTTTGTTAAGATAAACCCAAGGAGAGGGGATATGGCTTTTCGAAAAGAACTCCCGCTAATTTTTTTATCCTGACTCCGGTAATTCTTTTTCTTATTCCTTTTTTTATCTGGCAGTTGACACCTGCAAAAACCCTAAATGTCTGGGTAATAGATAAGACCGTTCCGGTCAGTGATTTTCAGGAACATAAGGGGCTTTTCTGGACTTTAAACTTTCTTAAAGTAAAAGATCAAGACGGTCGAAATTATAATTTCCATCAGGACTATTTTGGCTTTTTCCCCAAAGGGGATGATTATGAAATCCGGGAGATTAAGGGCCAAAAGCCGGATTTAATTTACCTTGCCGATACCTACGGAGTTTATTCCAACGATCTTAATCAAGAAAATAAAGAAGGTACAAGGTCGTCTTTAGTCTACGGGGGATTAACGGAAATTGAGCTCTATAAAATTAAAGCCCAGCTTAAGGGAGGCACTACGCTTGTTTCCGAGTTTAATACCATCGAATCGCCCACTTCCGAAAAAGTAAGCAGTGAATTGCAAAAAATTTTTGGCATTAAGTGGAGCGGCTAGATTGGCCGGTATTATGTGGATTTAAAAAAAGGAGTCGAGGTACCTTCCTGGGTGGTAACTGCGTATGAAAACCAGTATCACCAGACCTGGAACTACTTGGGACCAGGTTTTGTGTTTATTTATAAAGATAATACAGTTTTCGCCCTGGAAAAAGATAAAGACTTTACTGAAGATAAGCTGCAGATAAAGTTTCGCCGTAACTATGCAAATGAGTTTGGAGCAAAAGACAGGGTAAATTACTACTACTGGTTTGAAGTGCTAACCCCCACCGATTCCGAAGTTTTAGCCGACTTTAACTTACACTTAACTCCTGCAGGCAAAGAAAAACTTCAAAAATTTCACTTACCGACCCGTTTCCCGTCTATCTTAAAAAAGACTGCCAGCGGTTATACTGCTTATTATTTTGCCGGGGACTTTGTCGATATTAAAAATCTTCCATCTTTTTATCAATACAGCCTCCTTCCCTTTTACAATAAAAACCTTCGCTTTTACTCCGAAGGCAGCAGCGAACACTTTTTCTGGCAGGTTTACTTTCCGGTAATGAAAAAAATTATTCGGGAAGCAAAACACTTTCCTGTAAAGCCGGTAAAGCTTGAGTATTTTGAAGATAACGGCACAAAACTTGTTGCCCGGACCGAAGGGCAAAAGTTTAAAGTTTACCAAAAAGGCCGGTGGCAGGATTTTTACATTAAAGGGGTCAATCTGGGCCTGGCTACCCCCGGAAAATGGTTTACCGAGATGCCAGAGGATGAGGGCACTTATTTAGACTGGTTCACTTTAATTTCCGCAATGAATGCCAATACCGTAAGACTTTACACTTTAGCTCCGCCAGCTTTTTACCGGGCGTTAAAGACTTTTAACGAAACCCATCCGGATAAACCTTTATACCTCTTGCAAAAAATTTGGCCGGAAGAAAATCCACCGGACCAGAATTACTTAAATAAGGAGTACTTTACGAGCTTTAAAAAAGAGATTGAAAATGTAGTTAACGCCGTTCACGGAAAAGCCGACATCCCGGAGCGAAAAGGCCGGGCTTATGGTAAATACGACGCCGATGTGTCGTATTGGACCATAGCATATCTGGTGGGCCGGGAGCTTGAGCCGGATGAAGTTATCAGTACCAACGAAAAAAATAAAGGCTATAAATTCACCGGGGAGTACCTTTTAAGCCACGGTTCTCCCACGGAAAGCTGGCTGGCAGAAAGCTGCAATTATGTCCTAAAATATGAAGATAATAAATATAACATGCAGCATCCGGTCGCTATTGTTAGCTGGCCGACATTAGACCCCATAGAGCATGACTCGGAATACAATGCCGCCGGGCGCAAAGATTTAGAATACAATGACAAAGTATCCGTAAACATTAATAATTTTGACATAGCTTCCAAAAACAAGGCTGGCTTTTTTGGGGCGTACCACATTTATCCCAATTACCCGGACTTTATGAACAACGAAGAAAAATATAAAAAGTACTATGATGACCAGGGTCGTTTCATGTACGGAGGCTACTTAAAAGAATTCATGGCAGTCCATCGAAAATTTCCTGCGCTGGTAGCGGAGTTTGGCCTTTCTACCGGCATGGGTAACGCCCATACCAACCCGGACGGCTACAACCACGGCGGTCTTGATGAAATTACCCAGGGTAGAGGCATTGTCCGCATGATGGAAGCTATCCGCCGGGAAGGTTATATCGGCGGCAGTATTTTTGAATGGATAGACGAGTGGGCGAAAAAGACGTGGATAACCGAACCGTTCATGATACCATATGAGCGGCACGTCCTGTGGCATAACGCCATCGACCCGGAACAAAACTATGGTATTTTAGCCTTTGAGCCCAATACGCCGGAAAAAGGACTGGTTATCACCGATACCGGGCAGATAAAAACGGTTAAAATCAGCAGCAATGAAGCTTATCTTTATCTTGACCTCGAGTTTGCCCAAAAAATCAATCTTACGAAAGCCGAGCTTTTAATCGGGCTCGACACCTTTGACCGCAACCTGGGAGAATTTAAATACGACCCGGGTTTACCCCTCACTGCCCCCTCGGGGATGGAGTTTTTGTTAAGACTTAAGAATGGTAAGCTTAAAATTTTAGCCCATCCCAACTACAATATCGGGGAATACAAGTTTGCTCCGACCAAAAGCAGTTATGGTATCTTTACCGAAATTCGGCCGCTTATCAATAAAGAGCGAGTTACCAAAGATGGTCGAAAGATCGCCCCTATTTACCAGGACGGAAGTACCTTAAACTACGGAGACTTTAGTGATTCCAACCACGCCTGGTATGTGGAGGGAAATGTGCTGCATCTAAGGCTTCCCTGGAATAAGCTTAACTTTACCGACCCTTCAAGCCACCGGGTGCTTTATGACCCGGGTAAGTACACACTTTTAAACCGGGACCAGTTAAAGACTACTATCACCGACGGCATTGTAGTTACTGCCGTATTAAAAGAAGGTAGTAATATAGTAGACCTCTTCCCCGGAGAGCTGGAGTTTACGCTTGTTAAGTACAACTATGACGGCTGGGAAGTGCCAAAATATACAGTAAGGCTCAAAAAGAGCTATGAGATTATCAAAGAGTATTTTGGAAAGTTAAAGTAAAAGCTAAAAGGCGAGTGCCCTTTTCAGGGATTCGCCTTTTTTAGTTAGCTTTCTTTTACTCCTAACGCATATAAGTAAATGTCTAAACTTTTCTCCACCGCTTACGATACTACCCTACCCCAAAAGCCCCAGGGAATTTAAAAAGATTACAATAACCAGGATTGGGGTTACATATCTTACAATAAGATAGAAAACATCGATAATCCGCTGGTTGTTTATTAAGCCAAAGTTGCCGAGTTCCTGGTATAAATCATCTTTTTTTACAAAATAGCCAACAAAAATTGCAATAAATAAGCCACCAAGGGGTAAAAGGATGTTTGAAGATACATAATCAAATAAATCAAAGATGTTTTTACCAAATAATTTAAAGTTGCTTATTACCGGGCTTCCACCCATGGATAAAGTAGCAAAGATTCCAAAAATAAAAATTATCGCTGTAGTTAAAAGCACCGCTTTCTTTCTCTCCATACCTTTTTCTTCGGTAAAATAAGCTACCGGCACTTCTACCATGGAGATCATCGCTGTAGTCGCTGCGATTGAAGTTAGGATAAAGAAAAGAGTTAAAAGAACAGTTCCCAAAGGTAATTTAGTAAAGACCAAAGGAATAGTGATAAATAAAAGTCCCGGTCCGGCTGTCGGCTCCATGTTAAAGGTAAAGACTACCGGAAAGATAGCCAAACCGGCTAAAAGGGATACCAGGGTATCGGAAAAGGCCACTTTTGCCGCTGTGGCAGGCATGTTGTTTTCCCTGGTAAAGTAACTGCCGTAAGTGATCATCGTGCCCATACCTATGGACAATTTAAAGAAAGCAAGGCCTAAGGCGATGAGAATACTGTCTCGGGTTATTTTAGAAAAATCCACGTTAATTAAAAAGTTAACCCCTTCCCGGGCACCATCTAAGGTTAATGCCCGGATGTCAATAATTAAAATTAAAAGAAATAAGACCGGCATCAAGGTTTTGGTAACCCGTTCTATTCCTTTTTTCACACCAAAAATTAAGATTGTGGCTACAACCAAAAGAACAACAAACTGCCAGAGGATCGGATAAAAAGGATGAGAAATTGTTAGGTTAAAAAGTTCTTTGGATTTTTCAACGGTTATATTGTTAAACTCTCCGATAATGCTTTTAAAAACGTAAGAATAAACCCATCCTGCTACAGAGCTGTAAAAAAACATAATTAAGAACGCAGCTCCAACTCCCATCAGCCCTATAAATCTAAAGTTGGAATGGTTTAACTTTCTAAAAGCTCCTACAGCGTTACTGCGGGTTTTTCTTCCGATATAAAATTCACTGATCATGATGGGTATACCCACAAACAAAATGCATAAAAAGTAGATTAAAAGAAAGCCGCCGCCACCGTTCATGCCGGTAATGTAGGGGAATCTCCAGATGTTCCCAAGGCCTATGGCAGAACCCAATGTTGCAAAAAAGACCGCAAGGCTTGAAGAAAAAGTTTCCCGTTTTTTCCCTTCCATACTGCTCCTCCTACTGCCATAAATTTAATAAAAAAGAAAACGCCCATTAATATTTGGGCGGTCAAACCGTGCATAATTCTACATAAAACCTTATAATTTGTCAATACACATCTTTAAGGTAACTCTTACCCCTCATATACATTTTCTGGTAAATTTCTTCCGGTATAAATATGCCCCCTGTGGCCCAGGAAATATGGATCGCATTTGCCCTGCTATTGACTAAAAGCGGCCCTTTTAGCGAGGCTGCTGCCGATGGCTCAACTTTAATGTTTTCGCTGTCTTTTAATAGAGCTAACAACTTAAAAAGTTCCTCATCTTCGATGGTATAAATCCCGTCAATTAAAATATTGGCTATTTCCGCTACGAGCTTGGAAGGAGACCCCACCGCCAGTCCGTCCGCTTCGGTAATGTTATCGAGACCAAAATCCCTTACGTGGATAGCGGAAAATTTCTGGGTAACCAAGCCCAAAAGCATGCAGGGTGAATGGGTAGGCTCCACAAAATAACAGGAAACATCGTCTTTAAAGATGGATTTAAGCCCAAAGGAAATACCTCCCGGGGCCCCACCTACACCGCAGGGCAGGTAGACAAAAAGGGGGTTTTCTTTATTTACTTCAATGCCAAGCTCCGTTAACTGGTCTTTTAGCCGTAAAGCCGCAACAGAATAGCCCAAAAACAAATCCCGGGAGTTTTCATCATCGATAAAATAGGTGTTCTTCTCCGCCGCCGCTTTTTTCCGGCCTTCTTCTACCGCTTTAGAGTAATCCTCCCGGTATTCGATCACATTTACGCCGCGGTCTCTTAAGATTTTTTTCTTCCACTCCTTAGCATCATGGGACATGTGGACATCTACCTTAAAACCTAAAGCTGCTGCCATGATTCCAATAGATAACCCGAGATTTCCGGTAGAACCCACCGCTACTTTGTAGTTACTGAAAAATTTTTTAAACCGCTCCTCAGCGATTTTGGAGTAATCATCCTCCAGGGTAATGAGTCCATTTTCTAATAAGAGGGTTTCGGCATGCTTTAACACTTCATAAATACCGCCCCGGGCTTTGATAGAACCGGCTACTTTTAAGTAGTTGTCGCATTTTAGGAAAAGACGGCCGTGAATTTTCCCGCCGTAAAGCTTTTCAATTTCCTGTTTCATCCGGGGAATTTCTACTAACGGCGATTCGATAATCCCGTTTTCCGTCTCGGGGAAAAGCTTTTTTATAAGAGGGGCAAATCTTTGGAGTCTCTTATGAGCATCGAGGATATCATCAAAACTAAAATTAATCCTGGCCAAAGCCTCATCAGCCGAAAGTTTATTGGGATTTTGCCAGAACATCTGCTGGTAATTTTTAATACCTGTTAAAAGGTCGGACATTCTTTCACCTCAAAAGTTAAGTTATAGTCCCGAGCTTTCCTTTTTGCTGTTTGAATTACATTATTTAAACCTGATACAAACAGACGCTTTTACTGGCATTAATGGAAATGGTATTAAATGGCGTATCTACAAAAAAACCGAAGATATAACAAGAGTTCCTCTTCGCTTCTCAAAAAGTGAAAACAGGAACGTTGGCTACGCAACATAAGTATATACGTTTTATACCACCTAATCAACATTCTGCATCAAAATAGGGCTGTTTCTACTCACATAAAATAACCGTCCAATGCTCAGATTTCGTGGCCAAATAGAAAAGGAATTTGTTTAGATAATGGCGAATAATTGGAGAAAAAATCTAAAGAAGGAGAAAAAGGAAAAGTCTTCGAGTAAGGTTTACGGAGCTGACACTCCCCTTACCGAAGACTT